>NZ_JANRHH010000013.1 GCF_030433435.1 Polycladomyces subterraneus | reverse complement strand
CGGGTTGCCAGGTTGACGGAGGAAGAAATTTTGCAAGGTCGCCCCGCAAACCAGGTGGTCGTTTGCTTGCGTTCCGCGCAGGGAGTCATACCGGACAACCTCTATTACTTGCGCGATCAAAAGGAGCTGGGGCTGCCGGAGACGACGCTGCGTGTGATGGTGGATGAGGAACGGCAATGTGTGACGGTCTTTGCGGAGCGGCTGGCTCGTTTCGTCAAAATCGAGCTTCCTGGAGAAATGCTGACGTTCAGCGACAATTATTTTGATCTGTTACCGGGAACGTCCCGAACGATTAAGATCGGCCATCTGGAAGGGAAGAAAGTGGCTTTGGATGGGTTGACGGTTTCTGCGCTGAACGCGTCGCGCAAGATAATGAGCGAGACATCGGTTGAGATCTTTGGTTAAATCGTCGATATACTTTTAGCATTGAAAAGGCACGCGATATGCGTGCCTTTTGTCAGCAACGTTGTTACAACGAGGCGGAAGTGGTTCTCACAGGGTGCCGAAAAGGTGAGTTTTGAGGTTGATCGGTATTGAGGAAGGCAGCGACATCCGGCCAGTCGGTATATTAGAATTGGCCGTAGGCCCAGCGGAGCGAAAGGCACTTTACGAAGTGGCTAATCTCATCAAAATCACCGAAAATGAGCAATTTGTATACTAAGACCCAGCGTTTGAGATGCAAGATCAAGTAATGTGGTTGGACTTCTTTCACAACAGAGCCCATTTTTCTTTTTGGGGGAACTTTGGTGTTACCCTATTGAGATATGTTGCGCTTTATCACTTTGCTACAACTACGGGGATGGGATCACATAATCCCTCGGTTTTGCCCTCACCCAAAAGCCGGATTGGACAAACGCGCTATAGACGCCAGATTTCCGGCAGTTTAAAATGAAAATGACGAATTTTCGGCATATCCCCCTCCGGAAGGCGGTGTCAAATATGGCGCATGGGGCGATGTCTGAAAAGATGGTGCATGAGGTGTTGCGCTGTATTGACGAAGGGATTCACGTGGTGGGACTGGACGGGATCACGCTGTTTTACAATCCCGTGGCTGCCCGGTTGGATGGAATGGATGTCGAAGAAGTGATCGGCATGCACGTATTGGACGCATTCCCTTCGTTGACGCGAAAAACGAGTACCCTGTTGAATGTGATCGATACGGGCCAACCGATCTTCAATCAGCAACAAACATACCGCAACCGCTACGGAAAGCAGATCGTGACGATCAACACGACATTGCCGTTGCGCGTCAACGGGCAGCTTGTCGGCGCGGTCGAGGTGTCAAAAGATATCACGCGCATTAAGGAACTGTCCGAAACTGTCATTGAATTGCAAACGCAAATCCGCGAACCCGGTCGTCGTCGGGCGTCCAAGATACGTCAGCGATACCGGTTTGAGCAGATTTTGACGCAAAATGAGCGGATGATGCGGGAAATCGCGCGGGCGAAAAAAGCGACAAAGACCGATTCCCCCGTATTGGTTGTAGGTGAGACCGGTACCGGAAAAGAGTTGATGATCCAGTCCATCCATCATGCGTCCCCAAGGGGAAAACATCCCTTGATCGCACAAAACTGCGCGGCGATTCCATCCACTTTGTTGGAAGGGATTTTGTTCGGCACGGTGAGAGGAGCGTTTACGGGAGCGGAGGATCGTCCGGGATTGTTTGAGTTGGCTGATGGCGGTACGTTATTTCTCGATGAGATTCATGCGATGCCGTTGGATTTGCAGGTCAAGTTGTTGCGGGTGCTGGAAGAAGGTGTCGTGCGACGGGTGGGAGATACCCGCGTACGTCCGGTGGATGTACGCATCTTGGCGGCCACTAATGAAGATCCGCTGGTAAGCATCAAGGAAGGGCGTTTGCGCAAGGACCTGTATTATCGGGTTCACGTAGTGCGCATCACTTTGCCGCCGCTGCGCGAACGGCGGGAGGATCTTCCTTTGTTGACCGCGCATTTCATTCGCAAGTACAACGATCGGTTGGGTACCGATGTAATCGGAGTCGCACCAGAGGTGGAACGACTCTTTGCACGATATGATTGGCCGGGCAACGTACGGGAGCTGGAGCACACGATTGAAGGCGCGATGAACGTGGTGGAGGGGAAGGTAATCGGCTTGGAGCACCTTCCGCCGCATATGCTGGAGGAGGGGGATGACGACCCGTTCGTTGGCGATGTGCAGTGGGAGTCGGGACAGTCTTTGCGTGAGGTACTGGCTCAGGTGGAAGAACGGTTGATTCGCCGGGCCGTGGCGGAGTGTCGGGGCAATATGGTACAAGCGGCCAAAAGGCTGGGGATTCCGCGTCAGACGTTGCAGTACAAGGTAAAAAAGCTGGGGATTGAACGGCCATAAGAGAGGCTGTAATTTTCCAGTTTGTCGACAATCTGAGATGCCAAAAAATCGGCATCTCTTTTTTTCTGTTGGCCGAAAGTATGGGGTCGTTGGTATTGGAATGAAAATTGCAATTATTCAGGGTGAGGGTCCGGTAAGGAAGGAGGAACCCATTTGACGCACTCATCTGTTGTTCCAAAAGGACATCCGCTGGGATTGCACCGGGTGCTGGAACCTTCGGGGGTGTTGCCCCAGCCGGCATGGCGGTTGGATGCCCGTCCGGTATGTTATGACAATGAGCTGTTGATCAACGTGCTCCGGTTGAATATCGACTCCGCTTCTTTTTCTCAGTTGAAGGAGGAGGCGGGCGGCGAACCGGAAGCGGTGAAGCGCCGCATCGCGGAGATTGTCCGGGAGCGGGGTAAAATGCACAACCCGGTCACGGGTTCCGGAGGGATGCTGATCGGACGTGTGGCGGAAGTCGGACCCCATTTTCCCGATCAACATCTGCAGGTGGGGGACAAAATCGCAACATTGGTGTCGTTGACGCTGACACCTTTGCATTTGGAATCGATTGAAGACGTGGAGATGAAAACAGGGCAGGTGGGAGTGAAGGGGAAAGCCGTGCTGTTTGCCAGCGGGCCGTTTGCCCGCCTGCCGGAGGATCTCCCGGAACGCGTGGCGCTGGCCGCATTGGATGTTTGCGGGGCGCCGGCACAAACCGCCCGCCTCGTACGACCTGGGCAAACCGTGGTGGTGATGGGGGCCGGCGGGAAATCCGGGTTGCTGTGTCTGTATCAGGCGAAAAAGCGGGTAGGCCCCAAGGGGAGGGTGATCGCGCTAGAGTATGGCCAACAAGCTTGCGCCGACATCGCCGCACTGGGATTGGCCGATGAGCTCCTCCGGGTGGATGCTACCGATCCTGTCGCTGTCCTGACGGAAGTGGAACGGGTGACGGATGGGGCGCTGGCTGATGTAACTGTCAATTGTGTCAACGTACCCGGTACAGAGCTGCCCGCCATTTTGGCGACAAAGGATGGGGGGGCGGTCTGCTTTTTTAGCATGGCCGTGCGCTTTACCGCAGCAGCGCTGGGGGCTGAAGGGGTCGGCAAGGATGTGCAGATGATGATCGGCAACGGATACGCACGGGGACATGCGACGCTGACACTGGATTCCTTGCGGGAATGCGAGGGATTGCGGAGGTTGTTCGTTTCCCGTTACGCAGGTTCAGCACAACAGGTGTGATTTGCACCGTTGTCTAAAATCAGATTTTCACAAGAAAGGGGTCATCCGACATGCGTGACTGGCGTGAAGTGGAATTGTGGAAAGATGTGACGGATGAGCAGTGGAACGACTGGTTGTGGCAATTGACCCACACGATCCGCACATTGGAGGATTTGCAAAAGGTGGTCAATCTGACCGAGGAAGAGATCGAAGGGGTGAAGATTTCCAATCAGACGATCCCGCTCAACATCACGCCCTACTATGCTTTGTTGATGGACCCCGATGATCCGAAAGACCCGATCCGTTTGCAGTCGGTACCGGTATCCAGCGAACTGATGCGGACGCCGTACGATATGGAGGACCCGCTCCTGGAGGATACGGATTCCCCTGTGCCGGGACTGACGCACCGGTATCCGGACCGCGTTCTGTTTCTGATCACCAACCAATGTTCGATGTACTGCCGGTATTGTACACGCCGACGTTTCTCGGGACAGATCGGCATGGGTGTGCCGAAGAAGCAGATGGACGCCTGCATCGATTATATCCGCAACACGCCGACGGTACGGGACGTGTTGCTCTCCGGCGGGGACGGTCTCTTGGTGAACGACCGTATATTAGAATATCTGCTCTCCAACCTGCGTGAAATCCCACATGTGGAAATCATTCGGATCGGTACGCGGGCGCCGGTCGTGTTTCCCCAACGGATTACGGAAAATTTGTGCAAAATCCTGAAAAAGTATCATCCCGTCTGGCTCAACACGCATTTCAACCACCCGAAGGAAATCACGCCGGAAGCCAAACGGGCCTGCGAAATGCTGGCCGATGCAGGTGTACCACTTGGCAACCAGTCGGTCATCTTGGCTGGGATCAACGACTGTCCGCACGTGATGAAAAAACTGATGCATGAGTTGGTCAAGATCCGCGTACGTCCGTACTATATCTACCAATGCGATCTTTCCGAAGGGATCGGCCATTTTCGGGCACCCGTTTCCAAGGGATTGGAGATCATCGAGTTCTTGCGTGGCCATACGTCGGGTTACGCCGTGCCGACATTTGTGGTGGATGCACCGGGTGGCGGTGGCAAAATCCCGCTCAGCCCCAACTACATCATTTCCCAAAGCCCGACCAAAACGGTGTTGCGCAACTTTGAGGGCGTGATTACGTCCTATCCGGAACCATCCCACTACAAGCCGCACAACCCGGATGAGTGCCCGGAATGTCAAGCCGCCAAAGGAAAAAATGTCGGCGTGGCCGCGTTGATGAGCGACGAACGCATCAACCTCGAGCCGAAACAATTGCCGCGTGAAGAACGCCGAGTCGGGGAGGTCAATCCGGGTGAGGCACGTAAGCCCGTGCAGAAGAAAACTGCCAACACCGCCAAGGATAAGGAGTTGACACAAACGTAACGACCATGCTGTTGTCTCGTGTGCAGAGAGAGGGAATCGATTCCCTGGCCATTATCGGGTTGGCCAAAAACGTCGGCAAGACCACGGTATTAAACGCATTGATCGCCGAATCCCGGTCATCTGGTGTGCCTGTCGGTCTCCTCAGCATCGGAGTGGACGGAGAAGAGCGGGATGCCTGGAGCGGCAGGCCCAAGCCGCCCATCCGCGTTCCCGGCGGCACGTGGGTGGCGACGGCGGGAACCTGTTTGGACCTAAGCGGCGGCGATTGGGAGGTGATCGCATCCGCTCCCGTTCATTCCCTGCTCGGTGACATTTATCTCGCTCGGTCCACGCGCCCGACACAAGTCAAACTGGCCGGGGTACCGTCGGCGGAAGGAGTGCGGACAATTTTGCGCCGTTTTCAGGATTACGGGGTGCCGCTCACGTTGGTGGACGGTGCGTATGACCGCAAGGCCTCCGCCAGTCCGCTCCTCACGCAAGGGGCTGTGTTGGTGGTCGGGGCCAGCATGGGGCGTACCTTACAGGCTGTGGTGAAAAAGGTGGAGGAAACCGTCAGCATCTTCACGCTCCCCGTGGTGGAAAACGGTCTGGAGCGAAATGCGGTCGAGACGGCACTGCGGGAAAGGGCATTGATGGGGGTGAGCAATGGAGAGTTGCGTTCGCTCCCTTTTTCCAGTTTGTTGGTGGACCGACAGGTGTGGCAGGCATATTTGACAAGTGAGGAATGGTCGGCATTGGCACTGCCCGGCGCGCTGACCGATCGTTTGACACAGCAGATGTTGGAGATCGGACGGCCGCTCACGTTGCTGCTGTCCGATCCGACCCGTTGTTTTGCCACGTTGCCGACGATCAGACGTTGGTACCGGATAGGCGGGCAGATCCGGTACCTGCATGCGGTCCGACTGGTGGCCGTCGCCGTGAATCCCGTTTCGCCGGAGGGGTTTTCGTTTGATCCCGTCGAGATGAAAAAAAAGGTGCAGGAAGTGGTGGGAGGGATTCCCGTGGTGAATGTGGTGCGGGATGCGATGTCGAACGAAACGTGAATCATCGCTAAAAAAAAGGAGGTGCGGTCGTGTGGATGGATGAGAAGACTGGGCAGGCGCTGTCGTGGCCGGAAGTCTGGGCCCGGTTTCAACCGTTTACGCCGTTCGGTCAACGGGCCAAGCGATCGTTGGCACCGTTTGTTCCCGGACAGGAGGTGGCATGGCAGGAGTCCCTCCAGGAACTGGAGCGCTTGATCAATGCGGCTCGCCATCCCGATTGGCGGGAAGCGGTGGAAGCGTGCTTGCGGCATTTACCCGATGTGGAACCCATCCTCCACCGTTTGGAAAGCGGGGAGGTGCCGGGTTTCTCCGAATGGTTTCAACTCAAGCAATGGTTGTGGCATATGCATCGATGGGCGCAATGCTTGATCCGACAGGGATTGAACGAGTGGATTTGCCCCGGTGACGTCAACCGGATCGAAGCGTGTTTGCACAAACTTGATCCTCGTCCCCATCTTGGGCCCGCCTTCCGATTGGATGATGGGTTTGATCCGGAGTTGGCCGATTTACGCCGTCGCCGGGAGGCATGTGAGCGGAACATTCGCGAGTACCGGGAGGCATTGGCGAGGGAGATCGAACAGTTGACGGGAGTTCGTCGTAATCGTGAGGGCGAATGGGTGGTGGATCGCCGGTCACCCGAAGCGACCAAGTTGTCGGCGATGAATGCATTGGCTCCTGTGCGGGAAACGCCGTTTGACGTCGTATACCATGCCAAGCCCACGCTCCAAGAACAGGAATGGATGGCGAAACAGGAGCGGATCGAGGAGCGCATCAAAGAAGTGGAAGCGGCCGTCTTGGCGCGGCTGGCTGCTTCGTTTCGTTCGGACATCCCACTCATGCTGGATTGGTTGGCATCCGTTACACGGTTTGACCTGCAGTGGGCCCGGTTGCGTTTGTCTGAGCGGTGGAATGGTTGCAGGCCACGCCGATCCGACGGCCCGATCCGGTTAAAAGGGGCGGTTCACCCTGTGGTGGCGGAGCGTCTGGACGAACAAGGATACACATTCACCCCGCTGGATCTGGAGGTGGAGCGTGGGGTCACCGTCGTCATCGGGCCCAACATGGGCGGGAAAACGGTGGCGATGAAAACGCTGGGCGTCGCCGTGGCCCTGGCCCATTACGGTTTCTTCGTACCGGCCCAATACTGCGAGCTTCCGCTCATTCCTTTCCTCGCCGGCATGATCGGTGATGGCCAGGATGCGGGGGCCGGATTGAGCACCTTTGGCGCGGAGATGGCGCGTTTGGGGGAATTGCTGCAACGTCATCCTGGCGGGTTGCTCCTTTTGGATGAAGTGGGCAGGGGCACCAACCCGGCGGAGGGAGCAGCATTGTCTGCGGCAGTGACTGCCCATTTGGCATGCGGGGAGCACTGGGCGGTCCATGTGACACATCACCACGAGGTGTTGGAAGTGGCGGGCATCCGCGGTTATCGGACGGCAGGGTGGAAACGGCCGCCTGACGCATCCGTGTTACTTCGGACGGAAAATTGGCGGGAATGGATCGATTACCGATTGATGCCGCTGGAGCCGGGGGATGAGATTCCGTGTCAGGCGACGGCGGTGGCCCGGCTGATGGGCATGCCGGAAGCGGTTGTGCGGGACGCAGAGCGGAGATTGGTTTCCCAAAGAAAGAAATCGACACGGGTGATAGGAAAGTGAGGAGGGGAATCATGGAGGCCAAATTGCAACTGGACCCTGGTCAGATCGATCGAGCCCGGCGGGCGGCGGCGGACATCGCAACTGAAGTGGACCTTTTTGTTGCATCGCGCACCACAGTGGCGGTGGAGCGGACAGTGTTGCGGTTGATGGGCATCGACGGGGTGGATGCTGAGGAAGTTCCTTTGCCCAACGTGGTTGTGGACCACCTGAAGGAACGGGAACAACTGGAACTCGGGGCGGCCACATGGGTGATCAACGCGATGCTCGCGCTGGGGCTGAACCCGCAAGAGATCGCTGAACAAGTAGCAGTCGGTACACTGGATCTCACCCGGATTCCCCTGCGGGACCGGGCGGAAATCCAGCGGAAAGGGGCGGAGCTGGCTCATATTGGATTGAACAAAATCGAAGCCAACCGGAAACAACGGGATGATTTAATCGCCCGTTTGGGGGAAGGCCCCAAACCGTATCTGTATCTGATCGTTGCCACGGGCGATATCTACGAGGACGTGGTACAAGGAAGAGCGGCAGCGCGTCAGGGTGCGGACATCATCGCTGTGATCCGCAGTACCGGCCAGAGCCTGATCGACTATGTCCCTTACGGTGCGACCTGCGAAGGCTTTGGCGGTACCTATGCCACGCAGGAAAACTTCCGCATCATGCGGCGGGCACTGGACGAGGTTGGAGAGGAAGTGGGCCGCTACATCCGTCTGTGTAACTACTGCTCCGGGCTGTGTATGCCGGAGATCGCGGTGATGGGGGCATTGGAGCGGTTGGATGTCATGCTGAACGATGCCTTGTACGGGATTCTCTTCCGCGATATCAACATGCAGCGCACCTTGATCGACCAGTCATTCTCCCGGATGATCAACGCCTACGCCGGCATCATGATCAATACCGGGGAGGACAACTATCTGACCACGGCGGATGCGGTAGAGGCAGCCCACACCGTATTGGCATCCCAGTTTATCAACGAACAACTAGCGCTCCTCTCCGGTCTTCGACCACAGCAGATGGGACTGGGTCACGCCTTTGAGATGAACCCCGACCTCGAGGACGGACTGTTGATGGAGATCGCCCAAGCCCAGATGGCCCGGCAGATTTTCCCCGACGCCCCGCTCAAATACATGCCGCCGACCAAACACATGACCGGCAACATTTTCAAAGGCCACATCCAGGATGCGTTGTTCAACCTGGTCAGCATCCTGACAGGGCAAGGCGTGCAACTGTTGGGAATGATGACGGAAGCGATGCACACGCCGCATATTCACGACCGCAAATTGGCGATTGAAAACGCCCTATACATTTTCAACAACGCGCGGCATCTGGGAGAGGAAATTCTGTTCCGACCGGGTGGACGGATCGAGCGGCGCGCGCAAGAGGTGTTGGCCCAAGCCGTCGCCATGCTGGAGGAAGTGCGCCGGATCGGGCTGTTTACTGCGATCGAACGCGGGATGTTTGCCGATGTGAAACGACCGCTCCATGGCGGACGGGGACTGTCCGGTGTGTTGGAAAAGGGAGAGGACTACTTCAATCCGTTTGAAACCGAACTGAGACAACGACTGGGTCTTCCGAACAGGGGGGAAGAGGGCGATGACGATCGACTTCACACGGGTGAAGCCCTACGGGGACACGTTGAATGACGGGGTTGTCCAACTCAGTTTCTCCCTTCCTGTTCCTTACGGGGAAGAGGCGCGCGAGGCGGCCCGGCAACTGGTGGCCAAGATGGGGATAGAGGAACCGCAAGTCTACCACATGGCGGATCTGGGCGAAGGGTATACCTTTTTCATCGTCTACGGCAAATGCATCCACACAGTCGATTACCAAAACATCCGGGTTCCCAAGGTAGAGTCCGAGCGGATGGATTTCTACGAGATCAATCGCTTCATCCGGGAGCGCATCGGGCGCAAAGTGGTCGTGATCGGTGCCTGCACCGGCACAGACGCCCACACGGTGGGCATTGACGCGATCATGAACATGAAGGGATATAATGGGGAGTACGGCTTGGAGCGCTATCCTGAAATCGATGCGTATAACCTGGGCTCCCAGGTGCCCAACGAGGAGATGGTGGCCAAAGCGATCGAGTTAAATGCCGACGCGCTGCTCGTTTCCCAGGTAGTGACGCAAAAAGGGGTCCACATCACCAACTTGACTGAGTTGGTGGAGCTGGTGGAAGCAGAAGGATTGCGCGACCGGCTGATCCTCATCTGCGGCGGTCCGCGCATCCATCACGAGTTGGCACTGGAATTGGGTTACGACGCGGGATTCGGGCCGGGTACGCTCGCTCCTGACGTGGCGTCGTTCATTGTGCATGAGATCGTACGCCGGGAGGAAAATCGAAAAGCGGGACGTTGACCGGGCAATGGAACGGAAAGCGAGCGGAATCAAATGATCTCAGGATGTTTCAATCCGGAATCAAAGTGTAATCGATAAAATATCAACTGGTCTCTGAACAAGGAGGGGCCAGTTTTTCGTTTCCAGCACTTCATGCATTTCGCTTAATTCGTTAACCACCAAATACCTGCACATTCGGGTAAAGTAACAAGATTTTCCTTAACCACCTTATCAGCCAATTCATCACCAAAGAAAAATCTGGTTAGGTTTTCTGCTTCTTGTAAGTCTTTAAACTGATAATCCAATCGGATCCATTTGTGAGTAAATCCATATCGATTTTCCAATAACGAATAATAATGTTTGAGAAAATCAGGAGGATGCGGTGTTTCATACCCAGTGCCCATTGTTTCAAAAATGATGATCGTACCACCAGGCCGAACAACGCGCTTCATTTCCTGAATGACCTTTTCAATATTCTGTTCGTTGTTTGGTTGATTTGAACTGGCCACATAACAAACAGTCCAGCCCGCCACGATTAAATCTGCGCTATGTTCTTTTGTTGGAATCTCTCGGTGATCAGCTACTTGCGTTTTCCAATTGGAAAGACCTGCTTCCTTTAATTTCTTCGCATTTACTTCCAGCATCTCGACTGAAGTATCCAAAGCAAGTATGGACTTGGCGTGTGGTGCTAAAACGGCTGTTAATCTCCCAGTCCCCGCCCCCAAATCAATAATATCTAATCCTTTCACTGGTTTGATTTCTTCTATCACATGAAGTAGGGTAGGTTGTCGGGAAATCAAGAGATCATATTGCTCTGCTTGACTTTTGTAGACTTGTGTGTGGTCTGGCATAGTATAACCTCCTCATGTTTTGTTTAATGCAAATAGTAAAGGTTCACGCCACGTCAAAGTCAAACATGAAATTTTTATCATCATCGATCATTGTCTTGCTGACCATTAATAATGGTTTCCTCCTCTGACTGTTGATGTACATGACATAACACCATTGGGATCTTGTTGGTCTCCTCCACTCCCGTGTCCGTCTCCCGTCAAAGTTCCTTTTGATCTCTTGATGGTCTTTTTGCCCTTTTCATTCTGTGTATGGAGTGATATAATACACTCAAGCTCATGTGTATGGTGTGAATCCATACACTACAAACGGTGTGAGGGATGGGAAAACGATCAATGGTGTTGAAAGGAGGCCGTTATGGAGACGCGAACAGTGGGGGGCATGCAATTTGTTTTGGATTTGTCATTGCCGATCTATGAGCAGATCGTCAATCAAATGCAACGGATGATTGCCAGAGGTGAAGTGGAATTGGGCATGAAATTACCGTCGGTGCGGGATATGGCCGTGCAGTTGAAAATCAATCCCAGCACAGTCGTGCGGGCTTATCAGGAGCTGGAACGGGAGGGGCTTTGCGAGAAACGCAGAGGTCAGGGGACTTTTATCACCTCTTCTCAAGAGAAAGTGGAGGAAGTGAAGAAAAAGTTGGCCGCAGAGGCCGTGCAAAACTTTATCCAAAACATGCGTTCTTTGGGTATCACTAAGGAAATGGCACAAAAATGGTTAGAGGAGGCCGAATGGGAGTGAATGACATCGTCACGTTTCAGCAAGTAGTAAAAAGCTATAGAGGAAAAAGGGCTTTGGATGGCATCACCCTTTCGTTTCCCAAGGGCAAGGTGATTGGACTGTTGGGCGAGAATGGCGCGGGGAAATCAACGATGTTCAAGATGATGGTCAATCTGATCCAACCGACGTCCGGTGAAGTGCGGGTGTTGGGAAAAAAGCCATCTTGGCGGCTGAATGAGCGCATCGCGTATCTCTCCGACCGGGCGCATTGGTATCAACATCACAATGTGGAAGAGGCAATTCATTTTGGCGCTCGCGTTTTTCCGCACTTTAATCTGGAAAAGGCCAAACAGTTCGCCACGTTTATGAAGTTGGAACCGACACAATTAGTGGGCGACATGTCCAAAGGACAGGAAGCGCGTTTGCAACTGTTGCTTTCATTGGCACGTGAAGTGGATCTGATTTTACTGGATGAACCGTTTTCCGGGATTGACCTGTTGTCGCGGGAGAAGATCGTCGAGTTGATGATTGACACGCTGACGGAAGGCGAGAAAACCATCATCATCAGCACCCATGATATCCATGAAGTGGAAGGGCTGTTCGAGCATGTGGTCTTTCTGAAGAGCGGGAACGTAGTCTCGCAAACGGACGTGGAGGTATTGCGGAAAAAAGGGTTGTCGATTCAAGACGAATACAGGAGGGTCATGGGATGAATGGAGCACTCTTTTGGACGCTGGTGCGCAATGAAATGGACTTGTTTAAGTGGCGTGGGAGTAAACATATCAAGAAAATCGCGATTGGTTGCCTTGTGTTGTTGTTGGCTGGGGGGGTTCTGCTTTGGAAAGCGCTACATGGTGAACCAATTGTCGATAAACTGATCAATGTGGCTCCGGTTTTTCATGCCTTTGGTTTTGTGGCGTTTGCCTTATCTTTGGCATCGATCAACCGGGAATGGAAGGAAGGTTCTTTTTATTGGTGGATGTCGTTGCCCTATTCGCGCTGGCCGATGCTGTGGGCCAAATTGGTCGGGGTGATGCTGACTTTTTTACGCCTGTTGCTTTATTTCTATGTCGTTGTGAAAGTATTGTTGGCGCTGGTGATTTATTTTGAAGATCCGGGGCAATTCCCTTCCTTGTTTTGGCATAGTTTGATGGCGGACGGGAAAGCTTTGCTTCAGGTGATTCCGTTTGCCTTTACCTTGTCGGCAATAGGCTTCTTTGTAAGCTGTTTGATATTCTCCCGTTTTCGCCCGTACGCGTTTATGGGCTGGATTGTGTATGGATTAAGCTTTTCGTTTTTACATGATCAATTGTTTTTAATAGGATCTCTGGGGTTTTTATCGGAAAAATCTTGTCGGGTGTGCTGATCATGATGGTGAATGCTCTGCTGTTGAACAGTTATATGGAAGCGAAATAGAAACAAGAGGCTCCCCTCGACGGGGAGCTTTTTTGGAGAAGAAATTGGCTGTCCCGGGGGTTTTTGAGATCGGTGACGATCAGTGTGCTGGCAAAGCTATCAACAAAGAAAACCCACGCCCCTAGCAAGTGGATTTGACGTTCTGCTAAGCTGGCATTGGGGTTTCCCGCTTAGGACGGCAGCCCTGTCCTGTCAATGAAGCGTGCCTACAATGGCTCTGGGTGCTGCAACACCTGAGGCCTTTGTAGTTTATGCTTTCCTCACAGCCAGCATACGTAAAATACTCATATAAAGGCCGGAAACAAAACGTTCCGGCCAATTGGTGCATTAAACCACCTGCAGCGCTTGTAACAGATCCGCTTTCAGGTCGTCGATATGTTCGAGGCCGACCGAGTAGCGTACGAAATTAGGCTGAATCCCAGCTGTTCTCATTTGTTCCTCGGTCATCACTCCTCCCCACATCGCCGCAGTGTGTACCACCAGTGAATCAACCCCGCCCAGGCTGACTGCGTTGAGCGACAATTTCAGTGCAGAAACAAAGCGTTCCGTCGCTTCATAACCACCTTTGATTTCAAAGGCGATCATTCCGCCAAAACCACGCATCTGGCGTTTCGCCAATTCATGTTGCGGATGGCTGGCAAGTCCGGGGTAATATACCCGCTCGATCTGTGGTTGCTCCTCCAGAAACTCGGCCAATGCGAGGGCGTTGGCATTGATGCGTTCAACCCGCATCGGAAGCGTACGCAAACCACGCAATAGTAGCCACGCATCCATCGGAGAGAGGACTGAGCCGATGGAGATATGCGTGTGCCAAATACGCTCGGCCAACTCCTCGCTGGTGCAGATCACGCCAGCCGTTAAATCATGGTGCCCACCCAAATATTTGGTTGCGCTGTGAACGACTACATCGGCGCCCAGATCATGGGGACGCTGGTTGATCGGCGTCGCGAATGTGTTGTCGGCCACGACGATGATCCCACGTGGGCGGGCCAAATCGGCCACGGCAGCCAAATCGGTCACCACCAAAGTCGGATTGGCTGGCGATTCCACCATGATGAGCTTGGTATTGGGCCGAATAGCTGCTTCAAAGGCGGAGATGTCGGCTTGTTCGACCAAGGTCACTTCGACACCGAATCGCGGCAGCATCTCGTCCATGATCTTGGCGGTACTCATATAATGACGCGTCTGTGCAATCACATGGTCGCCGGCACTGACCAGCGCGAGGAGGGTCGTCGCAATCGCCCCCATTCCGGAGCCGGTTACCAGTGCCGTTTCTGTGCCTTCAAGCTCAGCCATCACCTTTTTGACACGTTCATGTACTGGGTTGCCGTAACGCGTGTAATACCGGGGATGGCGAGGAGTCCCCGCCATGTCTGCGAATTCGGCGGAATCTTGTGCACGAAACGTGGCCGAGTAATAAATCGCCGGAGCTACCGTCCCATCGTTGGTGACCTCATCATCGGCGTGAATTACCAAGGTTTCATTTTTGAGTCCACCGGAATTCAGTTCTTGATGATGACCCCGTTTGTTCATAATCCCTGCTCCTTTCCCGGAATGAATCATAGATTTAACCTTCCCAATCGAGCTTGCCTTCATGGGGTTCCATTTCGATCCGTGCACCTGGTTGGAGAATGGGCGGTTTCGCCTGTATGGTATGGGGATATTTAATCCCGGTTCCCGTATTTAACACGACAACAGTTTCCCCTTCTTGAATCCAGCCGTTTTCTCTTAGACGGCGAGCGGCAACAAACGTTGCAGCTCCTTCGGGACAGACAAACGCTCCCTCCAACTGGGCGATCCTCTTTTGTTCTTCCAAAATAGAAGTATCGTCCACTGCGATCGCACAGCCCTCAGTCTGGTCAATCGCTTCCAGTACAAGGAAATCTCCCAGCGCTTTCGGTACGTTGATTCCAAAAGCAACGGTGGAGGCATTTTCCCAGTATTCAGATTCCCATTTCTTTTCTTCCCACGCTTTTACAATGGGGGCACATCCTTCTGCTTGTACGGCAACCAACCGGGGAAGCCGATCCTGAATCCAACCCAGGTCCCGCAATTCTTGCAGTGCTTTATAAATTCCGATCAATCCCACCCCGCCTCCTGTGGGGTATACAATCACGTCAGGTATTTTCCACTCCATCTGTTCAGCGATTTCCAGACCCATGGTTTTTTTTCCTTCAATCCGGTATGGTTCTTTTAGTGTAGAGGCATCGTACCAGTGGAAATCCTGTATCCCTTGTGCCACGATTTTCCCGGCGTCACTGATTAAGCCATCGACAAGATATAGGCGGGCGCCGGAAATGGCACACTCATTTCGCGTAACCTCCGGGGCATCGACCGGCATCACGATATTGCATCGAATACCAGCTCTCGCCGCATAGAGCGACCACGCAGCACCCGCATTTCCATTGGTGGGCATGGCCAGCTCCTGTACACCCAGTTCTTTCGCTTTGGACACGCCGACGGCCGCTCCCCTCGCTTTAAATGATCCGGTTGGAAGGGCGCCTTCATCCTTCATGTACAATTGGGCAATATCCATCTCTTGACCGATTTTGAACATGGGAATCAACGGAGTCATTCCTTCGCCCAAGGAGACAACATGTTCGGGATGTTGGACAGGCAGTAGCTCATGATATCTCCATAAGGTGTTCTCCCTCCCCTTCAAATGAACAGGCTGGTATACCTTTTTTAACTCTTCCAGGTGATAATCCACCCTGAGGGGAGAACCACACTGACAAAGATGATGTTCTTCTTCTGTTCGGTAGGTTCGGTTACATTTCGGACATGAAAGATGGGAGACATAACTGTACAACTCGATTCAACTCCTACTTATCGGATGAGATTAATAATATATTAACAAATCTCAGGTTTTTATTCCGATAATAAATAAATTTTGAACATTATATCTATTTATGATACACTGACCATATCACCATTGATGGAACTCGGGAGAAAGAGGTGGTTCGGGTGACGGTGTGGGGGTTGTTGTTGATTGCAGCCGCTTGCGTAGTGGCGGTGACAATCGGTGCTATCGCCAACCGGAATGTTCGCTCTTTCGACGAGGAAGCGCATGAAAGTTTCCTTGGGAGCGTGAAGGAGGGGGACGTGGTTGACGACCAGCAAATCTCGTAAGGAGCAGCAACTGTCTGAGGACAAAAAGCTGTTGCACCGATTCGGTTATGCCCAAGAGCTGTTACGGGACATGGGCGGATTTTCGAATTTTGCCATTTCGTTTTCCATCATCTCGATTTTGACCGGTGCCGTCTCATTGTACGGTCACGGATTGACATATGGCGGGACGGGCATGATGGGCTTTGGCTGGCCGTTGGTCGCCTTGTTTTGCATGTTGGTGGCCGCAGCCATGGCTGAGCTGGCTTCCGCGATCCCGACGGCGGGGGCGTTGTACCATTGGGCTTCGCTGTTGGGAAGCAAGCGCTGGGGGTGGTATACGGCTTGGATCAATCTGATCGGCCAGATCGGGATCGTGGCGGGTATTGATTACTCGGTTGCCCTGTTTGCCGACGGTTTGCTCTCACCGGTGTTGGGTTACCGGATGACGGAGACGACCACATTGATCTTGTTTGCCATGGTATTGTTGTCCCACGGTATTCTCAACCATGTGGGGATTCGCATCGTGGCCAAGCTGAATGATTTTTCCGCTTGGTATCACATTGCGGTGGTGCTGATTTTGGTCGTGAGTCTGGCCTTTCTGGGAAATCGCCCCTTGCAACCGATCGATACCCTGTTTCAGCTGGGAGAAACGTTTTCGGACAAGCCGTATTGGCTGGCTTTTCTGATCGGTTTGCTGCAGGCGCAATGGACGTTTACCGGATACGACGCTTCGGCCCACACCATTGAGGAGACGATTAACCCCCGGGTGCGGGCGCCGTGGGGAATCTTCTCGTCTGTGGTGTTTTCCTTTGTGGCCGGTATGGTCATGTTGGCATTCGTCACCTTGTCTGTCCATGATGCGAAGGCGGCGGTATCTGCAGAGAATCCGTTCATTTATGTGATCAGCCAGGCACTGGGCACTACCTTCGGTCAAACGATTTTGTGGCTGATCGTGTTGGCCATGTGGTTTTGCGGCCTTTCTTCCATTACGTCCTTCTCCCGGATGGTGTACGCTTTTGCGCGGGACAAGGGGATGCCGCGCAGTGATTGGTTCGCCCGAATCAGCAAACGATACCGGACACCCGTTCCGGCGATCTGGTTGTCGGTCATCTTGTCCTTCGTCCTGGCATTGGTTGACTATTTCATCAAAATGGTCAACCCCAATACTACCTACACCACCCTGGCGTTTTTGACAGGGGTCAGTGTGGTGGGACTGTACGTTTCCTACGGCATTCCCATTTGGCTTCGACTGGTTGCTGAGTCACAAGGCAGGTTCACACCACGTCATCTGGGACCGTGGAATCTGGGAAGGTGGGGTAAGCCGGTTGCTGTTGCTGCGTTGATGTGGATCGTGTTGATCAGCGTGGTGATGGTGATTCCACCCAATCAAAATGCAGGGATCGCGCTCGTGGCGATGATGTTGATCCTGTTGGTCATGGATCTGGCATATTATCGGGATCATTTCCCGGGTCCACAGGCGGCCTTGCGGGTGTCGGCTGAGGAGTTAGCGCGGCGGGAAGCCGAACTGGGCGGTTAGGGCGCGCTGGCAATTCAATCAGCGGATGATGGTTTCCCGGGTGAGCGATCGCAGGCCATTTTCAAAGCGAAGCGCACCTTGCCCGCGTCCTGCGATCCGGGTCGGATATTGCCCGAAAAGGAGGAAAACAATGAACCATCCCGCATCAAGGAATCCATTTACACCTGATCAAATCCGCTCTGTCGCCGCTGATGTGACGGAGGGTTGGGAAGAACGATTGCGCGCACTGGTGGGAATCGATTGCGGCACGCAAAACCCTGCAGGTGTGAAACGGGCGGGGGACATTTTTGCCGGTTGGATGGCGGATGCCGGTTTTCAAGTGACCCATTTACCGATCGAAGGCTGTGCCGGATTGTGGGTGGGACGGATGCGAGGAAGCGGTCAGAGGCGAATCGGTCTGCTGGGGCATTGCGATACGGTCTACCCTGACGGAACAGCGGAAGCACGGCCGATGCAGCGCCGGGGTCATCGGCTGGTGGGCCCGGGTGTATGTGACATGAAGGGCGGTTTGTTGGTGGGGCTATATGCCGTTCAGGTGTTGCGCCGGTTGGGATGGGAGGATTTTGGTGAAATCCGCTTGGTGGTGAACAGCGAGGAGGAGACCGGCTCTTTTCACACCCGGAACCGAATGATCGAGCTGTTGTCCGGGATGGATGCCGTCTATGTGTTGGAAGCAGCGCGGGCCAATGGGGATATCGTCAGTGCCCGGGCGGGAGTGATCCAGCTAATATTGACCGCCCACGGCCGATCCGCCCATGCGGGCGTCGAGCCGGAAAAGGGAGCCAATGCCGTCGTGGAGTTGATCGATCGACTCCAGTGGCTCCGGAAACGAGCGGCGGATGAAGAGACCTTTCGGATTAACATCGGGACGATCCAGGGCGGAACCCAGTCCAACGTGGTACCGGATCGGGCCGAAGCACAAGTGGATATCCGTCTGTTTCACCCCGATGCCGTTTCCCGAGTGGAAGCATTGGTGCGGGAGGTGGTCTCCCGGCCGGGGATCTCCGGCGTAAGGATGGAAGCGGACATGAAACAATGGTTTCCGCCCATGATCCGCAATACGGTGATCGAACGGCTGGCCGCTTTGGCCCGGGAGTGTGCGGCGTCCCTGGGGATTCCCTTGCGGGACACGGACACAGGCGGGGGTTCTGATGCCAACTGGATCGCCACGCAGGGCGTACCGTGTTTGGACGGGCTTGGGCCAGTAGGGGGGTTGGATCACGGGCCGGACGAATATATTGAACCGGAAAGTGTGGTGCCGCGAACATCATTGTTGGCCCTGCTGATGTCTTGTACACCCTTGGCGAACCTGCGGAAGGCGGAGTCTGATTGGCCGTCCGGAAAGTGACCGGTCGTTCGTCGATCCGCGGAGTAAGTGGCTTTTTGCCAATGGGGGACTAGGGTGTGTGGGTAATTTTACTTGACAATCCCTAGACTCACCTAGATCAGAACGATGGGATCAGGAGGGAGATCATGCAGACGTGGATAGCGATCCATCAGCGGATGTGGATCGGTGGGCAATGGATGGACAGCGAAACGGGCGAAACAGTGACCGTGTTCAACCCCGCCAACGGGGAAGTAGTGGGGGACGTTCCCAAAGGGGGCCGAAAGGAAACGGCGCAAGCAGTGGATGCCGCACATCAGGCTTTTCCCGACTGGTCCGGTTTGACGGCCGCTGAACGGGGCGGGTATCTCAAAAAGTGGGCCGAGGAAATCCGTCGCAACCGGGAGTCGTTGGCACACCTGCTTACGATGGAGCAGGGGAAACCTTTGTCGGAAGCGTTGGAAGAAGTGGATGCGGCGGCGGATTTTTCGGAGTGGTACGGTGAAGAAGCCAAACGCGTGGCGGGGGAGGCCCTCCCCGGCTCCAAACGCGACCAACGCATCCTGGTGATTCGCCAACCGGTGGGCGTGGCGGCATTGATCACACCGTGGAACTATCCGGCTACGATGGTGACACGGAAAATGGCAGCCGCATTGGCCGCTGGTTGTACGATGGTGTTGAAACCGGCCAGCCAGACTCCCTTGACCGCCGCTTTTCTCATGCAATTGCTGGAGAAGACGGGACTGCCGTCCGGTGTGGCCAATTTGGTGACGGGGAATGCTGGTGAAATCGGACAAGCATTGCTGGATGATCCCAAGGTGCGGAAAATCTCCTTCACCGGTTCCACCGAGGTGGGCAAACAGCTGATCGAAGCCTCGGCCCGGCAGGTGAAACGGTTGTCGTTGGAACTGGGCGGCAATGCACCGCTAATTGTGTTTTCCGATGCGGACGTGGATCGGGCGGTGGCTGCCGCGGTGGGCAATAAATTTGAGAACTGCGGGCAGATGTGCAACGGGATCAACGTCATCTATGTTCACGAGCGTGTGCTGGACGATTTTCTGAAAAAATTAGTCGACCGGGTAAGGCGGCTCCGGGTCGGTTTCGGTTGGGAGCCGGAAACCGAGATCGGTCCGGTGATCGATGAAGCCGGCATCAGGAAAATCGACGATCTGGTCCGGGATGCGGTGGAGAAGGGAGCGGAGATCTTGACGGGCGGTCGACGTCTTTTGGAAGGACCGTTGGCGCGAGGGACCTTCTACGCTCCTACCGTATTGGCCGGTGTGTCCGTCGATATGCGTATAACGCAGGAGGAAATCTTCGGTCCGGTGGCGCCCGTGGTTTCCTTTTCCGATGAGGAGGAGATCGTGAAACGGGTGAACGATACCCCTTACGGACTGGCCGCCTACTTTTTCACCCAAGATATCCGTCGTGCGTTCACGGTGGCGGAAGGACTAGAATTCGGCATGGTTGCGGTGAATGGCACCTCCTTGAGCGTCCCGCAGGCGCCATTCGGGGGGATCAAGGAGAGCGGTCAGGGACGGGAAGGTGGACGTTACGGGATGGAAGAGTTTCTCAACATCAAGTACCTGTCGATCAATCTGTGAACGTTCGGGAAAGGGGCGATTCCATGACGACAGTGCAGATGGCATCCCCGGATATTTTGAAGCAGTGGATTGCCGAAGACGTGGTGGATACGGTCATCCTGGGGTTTTGTGATATGCAGGGGCGTTTGGTCGGCAAACGGCTGACGGCAGATTATTTTCTCGAAGTCATGGATAAAGGTACGCATTTCTGCGATTATTTGCTGGGGACGGATATGGAGATGACCACCCCGGAGGGATTTTCCGCAGTAGGGTGGGAAAAGGGATACGGCGATTGGACAGCAAAACCGGATTGGGAGACGCTTCGCCTGATCCCCTGGTTAGAAAAAACGGCTCTGATCCTGGCGGATGTGGTGGATGAAGAAGGCAGGCTGGTGGAGATCGCCCCGCGCTCTGTCCTGAAGCGGCAGCTGGAACGGGCCGCAAAAATGGGTTTTGATCTGTACATGGCGAGCGAGCTGGAGTTTTACCTGATCCGGAATACCTACGAAGAAGCGTGGAGCAAGGGGTATGAAGGATTGAACCTCGGCGGTCATTTTAATGAAGATTATCAACTTTTGCAGGGAACGAGAAATGAACCCTTGTATCGGTTGTTCCGGGAGAAACTCACACAGGCGGGAATCCCGGTGGAGTGCACC
Source organism: Polycladomyces subterraneus (assembly GCF_030433435.1). NCBI lineage: Bacteria > Bacillati > Bacillota > Bacilli > Caryophanales > Thermoactinomycetaceae > Polycladomyces > Polycladomyces subterraneus. The sequence goes on along the minus strand of NZ_JANRHH010000013.1, from coordinate 160,833 downwards.
AAAGGGGAAGCGGGCATCGCCCAGCATGAGATCAATGTGCGGTACAGTTCGGCATTGGAAGCAGCTGACCGGCACGTGCTGCTCAAACACGGGATGAAGGAAATGGCGATCCAGCAAGGGGTGGCGGTGACATTTATGGCCAAGCCGGATCACGACTGGACCGGTTCCAGCTGTCACATTCACGTGAGCTTGAGGGACCGGAAACATGGGAAAAATGCCTTTTACGATCCGGAGGAGGAGCGGGGCATGTCACGGACGATGCGCCATTTCCTTGCGGGCGTCATTCGCCATATGCGGGAGACAGCGATCCTGTTTGCCCCCAACGTCAATTCCTATAAACGGTACATCACCGCCAGCTGGGCACCGACCAACATCGTCTGGGGCTGGGATAACCGTACCTGCGGGCTGCGAATTGTGGGCAAAGGGGAGAGCCTTCGAATCGAGAACCGCTTCCCCGGAGCCGATGCCAACCCCTATCTCGCATATGCTGCCATGATTGCTTCCGGATTGGAAGGCATCAAACAAGGTTATGAGCTGGAAGCGAACTGCGAAGGAAACGGATATACCCAGACCGGTACGCACCGTCTCCCAACTTCCCTGTATGAAGCGATCTTGGCGTTTTCTGAAAGCAAGTTTGTTCGAGAGGCATTGGGAGAGGAGGTCGCCGCTCACTACCTGCATGCTGCCCGGGTGGAACAGCAAGCGTATGACCGAATTGTCACCGATTGGGAAAAACGGCGATACTTTGAACGCATTTAACCAGTGTGTATGCTGACACTCCCCACGGCTGAAGCACCAGAGATATTCCCTTTGGTCGCCGTGGGATTTTGAAGTGGTTACCGCCCTTAGTCCGTGGATTTTCAGGCGGCTTCATCGAATCATTCACCGAACTGCGTGAAGGGTGACCTTTTTCCAATGGGGACCTTAGGAAATCAGGCTCACCCGGAGATCAATAGGGATATTCACACAATTGCGGGAGGGACTATCATGCGCCTGAAAGAAAAAGTGGCTGTCATCACCGGTGCCGGTAGCGGGATGGGAAAAAAGGCAGCGGAAATGTTCGCCGCCGAAGGAGCAAAAGTCGCCGTGCTGGAACGAAACGAAGAGGCGGGGAGAGAAGCGGCTGAATCCATTGTCCGCCAAGGTGGAGAAGCGGCTTTCTTCCCTTGCGATGTGGCTGATGAGGCCAGTGTGAAGCAGGCGATCGAAGGAGCCCATCAACGGTTTGGGCGGTTGGATGTACTGTACAATAACGCGGGGATTATGCCGGAAGCGGATCACTCCGTCATTGATACGTCCGTCGAGGTGTGGGATCAGGTGATGGCGGTGAATGTCCGGGGCATCTTTCTGACCTGTAAATACACGATTCCCCACATGATCCAACAGGGGAAAGGGTCGATCATCAATATTGCTTCCTTCGTCGCCCTGGTTGGGTGCAGTGTACCTCAAGACGCTTATACTGCTTCCAAGGGAGCTGTGATTTCCCTCACCAAATCGCTGGCCATTCAATTCCGGCCCAAAGGGATTCGAAGCAATGTGATCTGTCCGGGACCGATTGAAACGCCTTTGATGACGGAATGGCTGTTAAAGGATGAGGAAGCCCGTCGCATCCGCCTCAGCCGCCAGCCCAGCGGACGTTTCGGCCGTCCGGAGGACATCGTCCACTGCGCGATTTACCTCGCCTCCGACGAATCCGATTGGACCAACGGCGCGGTCATCACCATCGACGGCGGGATTACCAGCAACTATTTTTAGAGCTTATTTCCAACATCGATCAACCCGTATATTCTTGCGTTTTGCCCTTGTTTTTCCAGCTCGCTCCGCCAGTCGCTCTGCAAGGAAGAAAAATTGCCCGCTTTGAAACGGACCACGGGCGGCAAAACTGGCTATCGCTCAAACATCTAGCCTGTGTTTCTCATCGTGGTCCGTTCCTCCTCTTTGTCAGGCTCCTGAAGGTGCTCACCCGGAAAAACAACGCCCACTGCATTATCATTGAAATGAGTCATCCTTTGTGAAATGGCTTCAAAAAATGGGAGGAATCCGGATGTTTGAAACCCAGCGATTGACGGTAGCCCGGATCGAGGATGAACACCTGGACGACCTCTATCACGTCTATTTGTCCAATTCCGATTATCTCCGAATTACGGAAGGCACTCCCGACGGAGTGGGCGTTTACACCCGCGACCAGATGTTGCGGGACCTGCAGGTGGCTGAGTGGACAGGGCGCACATCGCTTGGTGTCTTTCGACGGGAGGACCGGAAGCTCATCGGAGTACTGGAATACTGGGAACGGTCGGACACGGACGGTATGCCGTGGTTGGGGCTGTTGATGATCCACCGCGACTGTCAGCGACGTGGATTCGGCCGCGAATCGGCGGAAGGGTTCCTCCAGTGGGTGGTCGCCCGGGGGTGGCCTGAGGTGCGCCTGGGTGTGGTAGAGGAAAATGTGGACGCGCTTCCGTTTTGGCGAGCGTTGGGATTCCGTGAGTACGAAAGGAAGGAGAAACGCTTTCCTTCCGGGGTCAAGCAGGTCATCTGTTTGCGGTATGAACCGGCACCGTGAATTGACGGTGCAAAAACAAGCCATCCGAGACCGGATGGCTTGTTTCGTGGGTCCTGACCATTTCTTTGGGGAGGATGACAAAAAGCGATACATGATGAAAGAATACTGCTATCTTGGCCCAGCGCTTCCTACAGACGTGCCTCCACGAAGTGCCCGAACCGCGCTTTTGACATGGCTCGAATGCTCACCGCGTTCATCACTTCTTCGATGAAAATTGGGTCCGCCATCCGCGACACACCGCCCGAGGCCTGGATGCTACGAATGTTCGGGCATCCTCCGGACAAAAGAGAAAAGGAATATTACGCGCATGACGGGAAGAATTCGCCGGATCCTGAAGTCGGGACCTTTAACTGAGTTATTGCACGATGCGATTGGGATCGGCTGGTCCATCATGAGACAATGCATCCAAAACAAACTTGAAAGCATTGGGATCGTACGCTATCCCCAGATGTTCACTATTATCCAACGGATAGTAATCCTGTAGAGTAATATTGACCACTTGCTGGGAGGGACCGTTTAAAAACGCAGAGGTATAAGGGACGACGACCTCATCGGTACGCGTCGTCACCACCGTGTAGGAAACGGTTCCCGGAGTTTCATCCCCTTCGTTTAGCTTCTTACAGAAAGTCAGACCCTGCTTGTTGTTGATCACAAGCGGTGCAAGACAGTAGATGGGTTATCTTAAACGTCTCTTTAAGACCGGCAAGCCCTTTGGTGCCGTGGTTCGAAGGCACCAGCCCAATGAGATCGTCAACCTTATTCGCCCCACCGAGAAACTTAATATAGTAACGAGGCATCATTCCTCCTTGGCTGTGTCCGACAATGGAGACCTTTTTTGCCCCCGTGAGCTTGAGGACGTTTTCTACAAAAGTTTTTAACTCCAATGCTGAGTCTTGGATGGAGCCTGTGGAAGGACCGGCACTACTGAAGCCATAATTTAAGGAGTAGACACAATACCCCTTTGCCGCCAGCAAGGGGGATAGGGCCGCCCAGTTTTGTTGCATGGTCTCAAAGGTCCCAGGGACCAGCACCACAGGATACGGGTGCTCCTCATCCAGGTGGCAATTGGGATCATTGGCTCCTGGTGGTGGTGGCCCCTCCGCTGAAAGGAAATCTGCTGAATTGGCGGCTTGTACTGTGCTTTTAGGGACCAAAGTGGCACTGACCAACGTAAGTATTAAGACCGTACCGATTAAGACCTTCATGCCGAATAATGGTTGAAGCTTTTTCGATGCACTTTTTGGCAATCCAACCACCTTCCCCATTGCAAAGAGTAATGTATTATTTTCGAATAGTTTATAATAGAAAGACAAAATGTGCAAACCCTTTCATAAAATGACGAATAAGTCCCTGAAAATCCAGCTTTTTGCCATGATCAGGGTACGGCAAATCAATGACAAAATTAAGCCACTCTGTAAATAGAGCGGCTCGAGATTACTGGGTAAAGGTGTTTTGATCACTCGCGATTCCGGGTGCGCTGTTTTCCTCTATCATTAGGTAGAGCAGACGGCATTTTTTTTTGCGATACCTCGTAGAAAACGCTTTCATTTTTAGAGCAATTGTAAAATGCCTTTTTCGCTTTTGACGTATTGAATCAAATGGTCATACAACTCACGGTACAGACGCCATGCTTCGGGGCCAGGCCAATCCTTTGGCAGAAATTTGTTGGGGAGAATTGGGTCTTGAAGAAGAATATTCCCTAAATGCTCAACCAGCTCCAAAATCTCGAAAAAGGCGTCCCATGGCGGGATGGAAGGTAGTCGGGATAGTTGTTTGCGCTTTTCTGAGACCCAGGCGAGAAATTCCCCGTATAACCCTCTGATGTGCTTCAAGTCCCAAATCTCATTCACTCTCGAATCAATCTCCCCAGAAGTGAAATGTCCGGTGAACATACTCACAAACTCGCTCAATCCCTGCTCCTCTATTATTTGTTTAACGGATGGCGTTTGATTGTGGGGAGAGAGAAATACGCTGTGATATAACTGACCGTACCCTAGATGAATCAGATCTTGGCGCAAGGTATTTCGAAAGCTTCGGTGAGATTCGGGGATTTGATACATGACCAAATGCCAGGTTCCGTTCCAGGTGCGAATCTTTTGCGCCAATTTGAATTGAATCGCCGTCAAAACGTTTGTACCAGCAGGAGTAAGCGAATACCGCCGCTGATGGTGCCGGATGTATCCCAGTCGCTTGAGACGACTTAATGCATTACGAATCGATTGCGACGAATATCGTCGTCCGTTATAGATGTCGATCAGTTCCGACACTTCTATTTCGGGTTTTCTCATCAGTATATAAAGGATTTGCCTTTCGAGAGAAATCACAGGCTCACCCCCATCTTCAAAAAAATTGTAACATACGTGAGATAAAAACAAATGGCCGTTTTATCTCTGATCACCGAAATTCAGTGTAATACCGAGACGGACGAGGATTTGGTGACCCGTTCGGCTCCGATGGGCGTTTGGATTACGCTCTCTCATGTCATACTTTCACAAGACTTTCGACAGTTGATACAATCACCCCAAATGAATCGCGAGAGGAGGAATTCCCCTTGACGGAAGATCGGAAGATGACACGAGGCGGTTCTTGAAGGCATTGGGATTGGGAGTGATCGGGTTATCGGCGAGCGACTGGTGGCACGTTGGCTCCGACATGAGGGGGAAGCGGAGATCCGCGTGCGAGATGAGGGAGAGGGGATTCCGGAAGAGATGCGGGATCGTGTCTTTGAGCGATTTTACCGCGTCGACCCTTCGTGCAACCGGGAATTAGGAGGTGCCGGTCTGGGATTGGCCATCGCAGCGGTGTTGGCGGGATGCAGTCTGTCGAGCGGAACGGAGATGGGGCATAAGATGGATCAAAAGATGGACAACGGCATGGACCAACAATGAATAAGGGGAACATGACAAAGGGATGATAGATCGCAACATGGGCGATATGTCCAATCAGGACAAAAAAATGGACGACCAAATTTTGGATGATCATTCAATAGGCAAAAAAATGAGGTAAAGCCCTACAAGGAAACTGGTCTTGGCGGCTCCGAACCGGAGAGCGCAGGACGCGGGCAAAGTACGCTTTGCTTAAAGGAATTGCCCGCGAATGAATTTCTGCGCTTTCTGGTTTTCCGTTCGGTAGGGCTTGGTCAGTCACTCTTTGGAGAGCGTTGTGTTCGGATCAATTCTGAACGATTTGTCGCAAGATCCGGTTCAGCTGTTCCGCCTCGGCGAGTGCCATGAGGTCATTTTCGATTTCCCCCGGTTGGTTTGCTTGGCCAATGATGTAGCCGCCGAACGTCACTCCCACGAAATCAAAGATGTATTGGAATTGTTGAACGAGAGGCAACCCTTTGACACGGGGATTGTCACCGCCGACAGCGATGACGTAGGCGGTTTTGCGCCGCATGTTTTCCTTGAAATTAAAACGGGAATCCCGCAGGCTGACCGACCATCGGTCGATAAAATTTTTCATTCGCCCCGGAATGCCGTACCAATAGATCGGCAAGCTGAAAATCAGCGTATCGTGGCGCAACACTTCTTGAATGACGGTATCGTAATCGTCGTCTATGGGCAGAAATCCGCCCGGGACATGACGGCGATCCTCGATGGGAACGATGGTGTGATCTCTGAGATCGATCGCATGATGGGGAATCCCCTCCAGTACCGCCTGGGTCAGCTTTTTGGCGTTGCTCTCCTCACGTTGACTGCCATACAAAACCAGAATGCTCAAATCCTTCGCCACCCTTCTTCGTGCGTGATGGGTTGCTGCACCTTATTGTATTGTAGCGGTTTGTCTTCCCCCAGACCACAAAAAATACGCCGGATGAGTCGCAGCATCCGGCGTAAGGGAAAAGAGGCCCAATAAAGACTTGTCAGGGCGTGTCTGGAAATTCCGTATGGGTCAATGTTTCCAGGTGAGCAGCGACCTAAGCTAAAGGTCCGGTCTTCAAAAAGATTTTTTGGCAAGCAGCTTCAACTGAACCCATCAGATACCGCCGTATCCAAAACAGGAGCGATCGGCTCATGTTTGGCTTGTTTCAGGCGGGACTGTTCTTGCAAATGGGAGTTGGCAAGGTTGGAAAACAGCATGGTTCGCATGATGATTCGCGCTCTGACGTCATTCTTTTTCGCCATTTGAGCGAGGTCGTACAAAACACCCATTCCTTTCCTCCTTTGACCGTGGCATACCATCAAACTTATGTGGTTGGATGTCGATCATTCGTCATTTCTGGTGTTTTTTGTGGAAAACCGCATACATCGATCCCTCCGTTTTCCATGAACATCAGGAATACAAACGCTATCGGTCTCGTAAATATATCCTTATAATAAGAAAAATATGGTAAAATGAAAGAGTGCGCGAGGCTAGGGACAAGGGCGTTGTCACTTCCGATGGAAGGAGGTGACATCGTGTCCGCGTTGGGGACTATCACACAGGTGGTAGTGATCGTGGGCGCGGCTCTGGGGGGGCGGTGATAATCTACCTAGAGATCCGTGAGATGCTGGCAAAGGCCAAAAACGCTGCAAGAAACGAAGGAAACCCCACGCCCCTAGCAAACAGATTTGGAGGTCCTGCTAGGTAGTTTGGGGTCTTCAGAACCCAGGCTTCACTAGGACGTCGGCCCCGTCCCGTCAATAAAGTGTGCCTCTATTCAGACACACAACCGTTAACCCCCTCAAATCCTCTCCAAATTTCGCTTCTGGGGTGCTTATTTATGGGACCAGTTTCATATGTTATATGCAGGGTTTCGGAATTGATCCGATTTTTTGGGGGGAGGAGGAAGTAGCGCCGTCAGCAGGTTCACGATATCACAGGAAAATCGGATTGAACAGAAGTAACCGCCCTTTTTCGACTGAATATTTCCTCTATTGGCGGAATCATTAGATTCCACTACAATGAGGGAAGAATAGACGGTTTCTGGTGCTTAAACCGTGTGGAGCAGTCACCAGGATGGGGAAAGGAGGAGTTAGATGGAACGTTTAACGCCCAAAGATATATTCAATAAGGATTTCCCGCGCGAACGTAAAGGATATTCCCGGCAAGCGGTGGATGAGTTTTTAGACTTGGTGATCCAAAACTATGAGGAAGTGTTGGAGGAGAACGAGCGTTTGAAGGAGGAACTGGAGAAAGTCAAAGCACAAGCGGTCAATCGTGAAGTGATCGACGACATTTTGCGCCGGTTGGAACGCCTGGAGCGGATGGTATAAGGCTGTTAGAACGATGAGAGGGGCCCTTCAATAGAAAACATCCTATCGCTCGGCGAAGCGAGATCGGAAAAGAAAAAGGTGTACCCGAATGAAAGTGAGGGACGGTATTCCCGTTAACCTCCGGAAACGGAGAGGGAATCCGTCCCTTTATTCACGGTTGATCGATGTGCCGCCATTTGAGTCCCGGATGTTCGTATTGGAGGCGTTCAAATGTTTCATCGCTGTTGTACCCACCCCGGAGTGAGTGGTAGTTTTGTTTAAAACCCGTTACAATCCAGTGTCCGTCCTGACGGGCGAGTTCCACCTGAAAGTCGCGTCGGTCACGAGGACGGCGGATCAGATAGATTTTCCGCGCAGGGTTCATCGATGCATGCAGGGGCGATTCCACGATGAGAATGGGACTGTTGACCGGTCGATTCCGCCGTGTCTCCTCAATGCGCCAAGTCAACTCTCTGCCCTTGACTGAAGGGGACACAAAAGAGCGTGCATGCTGAATGTCGCCGTCCACCCATACGGCCTTATAGAATTGGATGGCAGTGTCCTCCGATGTGGATGTTTGTCGGATGCACGCCGTCATCAACACCAAAAGGGAGACGCTTAACAAAAATGCCCATGTCCAAGTGGCCGGTTTTTTCCATATCGTTCGTTTATTCATGTCCCTTCCCCTTTCACCGTGCCATGAGGATACTTTATGGTTAATGTTTGCCGGAGAATGGATATCCATGCACCTCCTAACCTAAGACTCGATAAATCACTGGACACCACTTGGCGAATCAGCCGCCAATCTTCACCAATAGGGAAACGGATCTCGACAAGGACTGTCAGGAGCTGTACGATGAAGATGAGAACGATTTCAACGCGAATGACCTCCGCGAAAAAATGAATGAATACCCACTCATTTTGTGCTAAAATATTTGAATAAAAGGGATGAGCGAAAATTTCCGAAAGGAGTGAGTTTCGTGTCCGTTCTGCAAATCGTGAATTTGATTGCCTTTCTCGCCGTCGCCGGTTATGCCTTCTACCTCTTCGCCCGGGTGGTGTACAGCCGTTACACCTACGTCAAACTGGGAAAACCGGTCGATTGGCAAGCAGATCTGCGCACCCGGCTGAACGAGGTGTGGGTGAACGTTTTTGGACAGAAAAAACTGCTCAAAGACAAGAAGAGCGGCATCATGCATGTCGTGATGTTTTACGGCTTCATTGTCATACAATTCGGTGCCATCGATTTGTTTATCAAGGGTTTGGCGCCGGGGTATCATTTGCCCGTACCGGCGTATCCGGTGTTTACGCTGATTCAGGAAATCACGGTCTTCGCCGTGTTGTTGGCAACAGGCTACGCATTCTACCGCCGTTTTATCGAGAAATTGCCGCGTCTGAAGCGGAATTGGAAGGCGGGACTCGTCATCTGGTTCCTGACTGGTTTGATGCTATCCATCCTGTTGTCGGCTGCGTTTGAACACGTGTGGCATCCAGGCCATCTGGCTGCTTGGTCGACACCGATTTCCAGTCTGATCACTGCACCGTTCGCCTCGTTGTCCCCGCAGGTGGGAGAAGTAGGGTTTTATGTGTTCTGGTGGCTCCATGCGCTGATCCTGTTCTCGTTTTTGGTGTACGTGCCACAGTCCAAACACTTTCATTTGCTGGTGGCACCGATCAACGTCTTTCTGAAGCGGCAGGATCCACCATCCAAACTGAAACCGATCGATTTCGAAGACGAGTCGGCTGAATCGTACGGAGTCGGAAAAGTCGAGGATTTCACCCAAAAACAGCTGATTGATTTGTACGCATGTGTCGAATGCGGCCGTTGTACCAACATGTGTCCAGCCGCCGGGACGGGCAAACTGCTCTCTCCGATGGACCTGATCGTGAAGATGCGGGATCATTTGACTGCCAAAGGGGCGGCGATCACATCACGGGCCCCGTGGATGCCGGCCTTTGCATTCAGCGGCGCCAACGAAGCGGTCATGGAGGCGGCGGCCGGTCAGGAAACGTATCCAGTCAACCTCATCGGCGACGTCATCACCGAAGAGGAACTGTGGGCCTGTACCACCTGTCGTAACTGTGAGGATGCTTGTCCGGTGGCTAACGAACACGTGGACAAAATTATTGACATGCGTCGATATCTTGTGTTGACTGAGGGCAAAATGAACGCCGAAATCACCCGGACGTTCCAAAATATCGAACGGCAGGGCAACCCGTGGGGACTCAGCAAAAAAGAGCGTGATCGTTGGAGAGAGGGACTGGATGTGCCTGTACCTACGGTCAAAGAGGAAAAGGATTTTGAATACCTGCTGTTCGTCGGTTCAATGGGCTCCTACGATAACCGGAGTCAGAAAATTACACAGGCAGTGGCCAAACTCCTGCATCATGCTGGCGTGAAATTCGCCATCTTGGGCAACAAGGAGAAAAACTCCGGTGACACCGCCCGACGCCTGGGTAATGAATTTTTGTTCCAGCAGCTGGCGACTGAGAACATCGCGTTGTTTGAAAAACATAACGTGAAGAAGATCATCACAATCGATCCTCATGCTTACAACACTTTTAAAAATGAATATCCCGATTTCGGTCTGCAGGCGGAGGTATACCACCATACGCAGGTACTGGCTGACCTGATCCGCCAAGGCCGACTGAAGCCGACCAAGGAAGTGAAGGAACGGGTTACCTATCACGACTCGTGCTACCTGGGGCGTTACAATGGCGAATACTCTGCTCCTCGCTTCATTTTGCAATCGATTCCCGGGGTCGAGCTGGTGGAGATGGAGCGCAACCGGGAAAACGGGATGTGTTGCGGTGCCGGCGGTGGCATGATGTGGATGGAAGAAACGACCGGCGTCCGTGTAAACGTTGCACGAACCGAGCAGGCACTGGCCGTCAATCCGAGCGTGATCGGCAGTGCGTGTCCTTATTGCTTGACGATGATGAGCGATGGTACCAAAGCCAAAGAAGTGGAAGATCGTGTGAAAACGATGGATGTGGCCGAACTGCTCGCCTTGTCCGTCGAGTTTGATTCCGAGCCACCGGTGGCGGAGGGTGTGCACTGACACGGTTTGGTAAAGAATTCGGCCGTAGAGGGACACCGGTTTTTCATCCGATGTGAAAACGCTTCCTTATCGCGGGTTACACGCGATAGGGATTAAACAATCCTGCACCCTTAGAAGTTTCCCCCTCCATAGATGGAGGGGTTTTTTAGGAGAAAACAAGCAAAACCTTCCTTTGTTTATGTGTATAGGACATAGGATGTATTTTCGAATACGACGTGTTTCTTTATTGTGGACCTTTTCTTCCTATGCTAATGTGTTGTTTAGATGCTTGCATATTCATAAAAAATATTCATCAGAAAGAAGATGATGACCCATTCGGTTGGTGGAATCCTAAAATCTTCTTGTTTTTGGCGTATCATGGGGTGGAATCACTCTCTATTATCTGAAATAAGTTGGACAACCTAATCTTTATCGTGGAGGTCCGCGCATTTGATGGAGAAATATTACCGCATTCTCGGGGTTCGCCAGGACGCCACGATCGAAGAGATCAAAAAAGCGTACCGCCAGCAAGTGCGGAAGTATCATCCCGATGTGAACTCTTCGCGTGATGCGGCCAGAAAGCTCTTGGAAGTCCAGAAGGCTTACGAGGAGTTGGTGCGTCAAGCACCGACCGCTCTGGCGGTGGTGGAGGACAACGAAACGGAACTTGCCGTTAGGCGGGCACTCCATGCCTACAAACGACGACAAAAGAAGAGGATGGGCATCATATTCGTGGTATTGCTCCTCCTCGCATTGGTCGGCGTTTACGGGTTCAGTGATTTGTTACAACCTTCAGAACTGATTCTGACGCATGGCGGAAAAACGTGGGAATTAGATCTGAAAAGTGTCGGTTATGACGGAAAAAATCCGGATACCATTAACCGACGTCAATTGGGGTTATGGTTGGAATTGGTGAAGAAGGAAGTGGACAAGCCCGCCGTAGATGCCAGAATGAAACGGCTCGGTGATCCCATTCAACCTTCCCGTTCCGGTATGGTGATGGATACCGCTGTGATTGAGAATGAGTGGATTTCCCGCATACCCAAAATCGTCAATCGCCCGCAAGAGATCCCCATGATTCCCCAAGCTCCCAAGGTGACGGAAGAACAATTGCAACTGGTGGATCGACAACGGATTGGCAAGTACACGACCTATTTCAATCCGGAAAATCAAAGCCGGACGGAGAACATCCGGTTGTCCAGCCGCGCTATCGACGGTGTGGTGTTGAATCCGGGAGATGTATTTTCGTTCAACCAAACTGTAGGTCAACGGACGGTAGAACGGGGATACCAACCGGTGACGAAGATCGTGCAGGGCGAATATAGCGAGGGAGTGGGGGGCGGCGTTTCCCAAACGTCATCCACTTTGTTTAACTGCGTGGACAACGCGGGATTGGAGGTCTTATCTCGTTTTTCATACAGCAAAACCCCCACTTATGTTCCGGCGGGCAGGGATGCCACCGTGGCTTGGAATGAACCTGATTTTCGCTTCAGGAACAACCTGAATGCCCCGGTCGTCATTCGAACGAAGCTCAAGACAGATGCACTGACCGTGGAAATTTACTCAACGCCGGACGTAAAGGTAGATCGCAACCCGGTAAAACCGGCTTCCAAACTCTTGCCGCCCGAACAATCGGTCATCCCGGACCAACCGTCGGACCACATTGTGTTGACGCCGGATTACAATCGTCCGGATTCGCATCATTCCCCGAAATCTGGTTCGGGAACTGGTGGCGGTACGGTTGACAGCGGTGATTCCAGTTCTGCCAGCGGATCGAACGGGCAAACCGGTGATTTGTCCGGGGGCGACGTCACGAGCGGAGACACGGGTGGTCAGGCTGGAGGCGATACCAGTGGTATGACGGGGAGCACTGGCGGAACGGATACGGGAAGTACGGGCAGCAGCACTGGGGACACTGGGCAACCCACTGGCGGAACGACCGGCAGTACCGGCACCGATTCCGGTAGCACGGGAGATGTTGGTACCGATACCGGTACTACTGGAACCGACGGAACAACTGGCGGTACTGGCGATACGGGCAGTTCGGGCTCAACAGGGACAGACGCCAGTTCGCAAGGAACCACAGGGTCTGGGGGGACGCCCCAACCGAATGGAGGAACGGGCGGTATGTGAAGCGTCGTTTCATGGTTTCACGAGCCCGTGATATGGAAATCACGCCTGTTTGGGGCGTGATTTTTTTTGGGTGTTGATACATTCGCACTCTATGGCTTGATTGTGCGGAACGACGCTCTCTATCATCAAAGTTTAAGGGTTGGGTTCCCCCGCTTAGTTGTTATCGTCATCTTTATAATAATTGTTCGATTTCCTTTTCAATTTTTCGGGGAGGGGTTGTCGGTGCATACCGTTTGACGATGTTGCCGTCCCGATCGATGAGGAATTTGGTGAAGTTCCATTTGATTTCCTTGTTCCAAAACCCAGGTGCCTGCTCGGTCAGATAGCGAAATAGCGGATGGGCATTCGGCCCCTTGACGTCCACTTTGGCGAACATGGGAAAACTGACACCGTAGTTCAATTGACAAAACGAAGCGATCTCTTCATTGGAACCCGGTTCTTGGTTGCCAAATTGATTGCAGGGAAAGCCGAGGATTTCCAAGCCTTTGTCGCGATACCGCTCGTACAACATCTGCAGTTCCTTGTACTGCGGGGTAAATCCACATTTGCTGGCGGTGTTGACGATCAGTAGCACCTTGCCGCGGTAATCGGACAAGGATTTCTCTTTACCATTCATGGTGACGGCGGAATAATCATAGACACTCATATTGAGGTTTGTACCCCTTTCCTTTCGGGATATTAAATTGTGTACAATTTAATTGTCTAAAATAAATATACACCTCGTTTTTCCATTTGTCAATCGACAATTGAAGTGGAAGTGCATCTCTCAGATTGATAACAAAGTTCGCGGCTCACCCGAGATCACAATAGTAAACCACTTTGTCAGCAATATCAGAGTCCATTTCTGATCCTGATGTTGGCTGACGGTTGAGGAAGGATGGGTTGGTCACCTCTCCTGGTTGCGCTTCCATCCGTATTCCTGCTCAATCAAGCACACACGGGTGAAAAATTGCTCATACCAGCCGGTTTTCCCTTTTTCCTGCGCAATTTGGTGTTCGGTGTGCGCTTTCCAGCGACGGATGGATTCGGGGGAATCCCAATAGGATACAGTAATGCCGAAGCCTTCAGCGTCGCGAACGCTCTCCACCCCCAAAAAACCAGGTTGTTGTTTGGCCAGTTCCACCATGCGTTCGGCCATTTGTGCGTAGGCTTCAGCATCCTGGTCGGAACGCAGGGAAGTGAAGATGACGGCATAGTACGGCGGTTGCGGGGTTTGGGCATTGGCCAAGGCAAATACTCCTTTCGTCGAGAGATGGTCCCCGCTGGGCCTACTCCAAAATACGACTGGTCGAATGTCGCTTCCTTCCTCGATCCTGATCGTCCATCTCCTTATCGGTAACCTGTGATGACCACTTCCAACTCTTAGGGGTAATATACCAGCGAAGCTGTTATCAGGGGTAAAGCAGATATCATGATGAAGTAAGTAACAACTCACTTTTTTGTTGACTTTCAATGAGGACTTATCATACATTGTAAGTGAGTAATTACTCATTTGCATGGGAGGGGTTTCGCGACACCCGTGTGTACCGTGCTGTTGCTATCGATTCAATGTCCAGGCAGGTTGCAGTATGCCCGGTGAGCAGGCTAAGAGACATGAAGGCGGGATGGATCACCCGGGACTGCTTTTCTGTATTGAACCGTTTGTTCGATTAATGATAAAGGAAAGGTGACCAACCCATGAAATCGTATGTATTATTTTTTGATCAAGTGGACCGTTCCAGTCTCCCTTATGTCGGGGGAAAGGGAGCCAACCTGGGTGAACTGAGTAAGGCAGGCTTTCCGGTACCAGATGGGTTTTGTGTGACGACATATGCGTATCAAGATTTTATCGCCACCAGTCCCGAAATGGATTCTTTGTTAGAAGAACTCAATGCAATGGACCCGGATGATTTAAATCAATTGCGGAAGTTAGGAGAGCGTATTCGTACTCACTTACAACAATTGGAGATCCCCTTCCAGTTGAGAAGAGAAATCATTCATGCCTGGGAATCGGTGGGGAAAGAGCATGCTTATGCCGTTCGTTCCAGTGCAACGGCTGAGGATCTGCCTACTGCTTCGTTTGCGGGTCAGCAGGATACCTATTTGAACATTAAGGGGCAGGATGAACTGCTTCAACATGTTCGGAAATGTTGGGCGTCTTTGTTTACCGATCGTGCCATATCCTATCGGGCGAAAAATGGGTTCGATCATCGTCAGGTCTACCTGTCTGTCGTGGTTCAGCGGATGATGAATCCGGAAATTTCAGGTATTCTGTTTACCGCGGATCCGGTGAACGGGAATCGCAAAGTCGTTTCCATTGATGCCAGTTTCGGATTGGGAGAAGCCATTGTATCCGGAATGGTGTCGGCAGATTTATACAAAGTAAAAGACGGCAACATCATTCAAAAGAACATTTCAGAAAAGAAAATTGCGGTTTTCTCCTTGCCTGAAGGAGGTACGGTGAAAAAAGACTTGCCTCCGGATCAACA
Source organism: Polycladomyces subterraneus (assembly GCF_030433435.1). Classification (NCBI taxonomy): domain Bacteria; kingdom Bacillati; phylum Bacillota; class Bacilli; order Caryophanales; family Thermoactinomycetaceae; genus Polycladomyces; species Polycladomyces subterraneus. Next base: position 145,451 of record NZ_JANRHH010000013.1, on the reverse strand, counting down.
GACCAAGCAAGCCTTGTCGGACAGCCAGATTTTGCGTTTGGCTGAGCTGGGAAAAAGAATCGAGAAGCATTTTGGCTCCCCGCAAGACATCGAGTTCTGTATCGAAAACGGAAAGATCTTTGTCGTGCAAAGCCGGCCGATTACTTCGCTGTATCCCCTGCCTGACATTCCGCAAGAACCGCTTCGTGTCATGTTCTCATTCGGTCATGTACAAATGATGACAAATGCCATGAAACCGTTGGGGCTCTCGGTCTTACGAACCATTTTTCCGAAAAATGTGTTTTTGGAAGCAGGGGGACGTCTTTTTGTTGATCCCACGGAAGTGCTTCGTACCAAGCTGGGAAGAAAAATGCTGCCCAAAGCTTTTAAAAATTTGTTTGATGAAGCGTTCAGCCATGCCATCAGTGAAGTCATTCAGCGGCCTGAGTTCCTCCAGGTTCCCCCTAAAAAGGGTTTAGTCAAGTCAAGACGCCAAATCATAGCCCCCATTATAAAAAATGTGTGGAAAAATCTTCACAAACGTGACCCGAAATTGGCGAAAAGCAAGGTTGAAAGTTTTATGCAGAAAAAGTGGACAGAGGTCCGTGAAGCTTTGCAGAGTGTAAGCGGGGCCGAACGCCTGGAGGCGGTTCAATATCAATTAAGCATTTTGGCAAAGGATTTGTTGCCGAACCTTCTTCCATACGTTGCCTGTTTCCCGATCTCATTCATGTTGTTGAAGAAAGCGCTGGGGGATGTGAAAGAACTGTACCAATTGAATAAATCCCTCCCCGGCAATATCACCAGCGAAATGGGCCTGCAGATTGGCGATTTGGCTGATCTGGTCCGCGAACTGCCAGAAGTGGAGGAGTATCTGAAACATGCAAATGACCAAACCTTCCATGAAGGGCTTTTAAACGTACGCGGGGGAGAGAGATTTAAACGCGCTTTTGATAATTTTATCTCCAAATACGGACATAGATGCCCTGGTGAAATTGACCTGACAAGGCCTCGCTGGCGTAAAGCACCTACCCAACTGGTTCCTGCTATCCTGGGACACATGCGCAGCGTGAAGCCGGGAGAACATCGGAAAAAATTCATTCAGGGAGAACAGGAAGCCCAAGAAGCTGCTCAGCGGATTATGGATCAAGTGGGACGTCGTGGTTTCAAGTCCAAATGGATTAACCGTCTCATTGATGTATACCGCCATATGGGCGGGCTTCGAGAGCACCCCAAATATCTGTTAACATTGATTTTGGATGAATGCAAAAAAGCCATTATGGCCGAAGCGGAAGAACTGGTAAGGAAAGGGGTTCTGCATCAAGCAGAAGATGTGTTTTTCTTTACTCTTGACGAGTTGATTCAACTCTCAAAAGGCGAGTTTCAACAAGATGTTTCCTCATTTGTTGCTGAGCGGAAAGAAAAATATGAATGGCACCAAACATTGCATCCACCCAAAATGATGACCAGTGAAGGAGAAATGGTAACAGGTTCTCCCAGGAAAGGAGAGTTTCCCGAAGGGGCGCTTGTTGGAACACCGGCTTCCGCCGGAGTGGTTGAAGGGAAGGCCCGGACCGTCTTGAAACCAGAAGATGCTCACCTCAATGAAGGGGAGATTCTTGTTGCTCCTCATACCGATCCCGGTTGGACTCCGTTATTCCAATCGGCAAAAGCACTGGTTACAGAGGTAGGTGGCCTGATGACTCACGGTTCGGTGGTGGCTCGTGAATATGGAATTCCCGCCGTGGTGGGAGTGGATGATGCCACGAAGAAAATCAAAGACGGGCAAATGATTCGTGTAGACGGAAACCAGGGTTTTGTGGAGATTTTAAGTGGAGAAAATAAGTAAGTGTTATAAGGAGCGAGCGGGAAAACCCAGTCCTTATCGTCGCACATTGCATACCAAGTATATATCATCCCCGGGCCGATCAGACCCGGGGGTCCAGAACCCTTGCCGTCACGCCCCGAAGGTAACGCCGGCTGTCAGGGGTTCTAGCGTATTTGCGGAAAAATCCACGTATGAAATGCATGTGCTACTCCGTTTTGGTCGTTGGTGAGGGTGGTATAACGACACACCTGCCGAATGGCCGGATCGGCGTTGCCCATGGCGATGCCCAGTCCGGCGGCAGTCAGCATGGACCAGTCGTTTTCGCTGTCACCAATGGCGGCGGTTTCCTCCATCGGTATCCCCAAACGTTCCGCCAGCCAACGGAGTGCAATCCCCTTTTGTGACTCGCGTGAGGTTATCTCCAATGAACCTGCGCCGGAAGAGAATGCGGTCAACTCCTCAAACTGATGGGTCCATTCCCGGATGCTTTTCAGTTGTTCCTCCGATGTGGAAAAACACAAGAACTTGTGAACCCGCCAGTCTGGGAGCGATGAATCATCTGTAAGCTCCATCAGCCCCTGTTGATAGAGTTGGAGTTGAGACATCTGCCAAAGTGCGGCTTGTGACTCTGAACGGGCGGCCGCCTGTTCGATAAGGGCCGATTCTTTCGCCAGACGGTGTTGCCCTTCCCGTGAAGAGAAAATCCCTTGTTGGGTGTAAATTTGGTAGTAAATACCTATGTTTTTTAGCAGATCCCATACCGATTTCACCAGCGGCTTTGGAAGGAAGACGTTACGGATACACTCGCCTTCCCACTCGACCACGGCTCCGTTGACGGCGATGACCGGACAGGACAATCCCGCCGCCTTGAGCAATCGCTTGGCGTCGGGGAGAGAACGCCCGGTAGCGATCACGACCGTGATGCCGCGCGCTTGGGCTTCCCGGATCGCTTCAGCATTGGCTCGGTGAATGATGCCGTCCGTACCGAGCAAGGTGCCGTCCAAATCGATGGCTGTTAATTTCAAGGATATTTCCCCCTTTTGCCTAGAGTGTACATTCTGAAATGCTTTTCAGGTCAAGAGGCAAATCGGGAAAAATGATCAGTCCTACGGGGGAATCCCGGTGAGCGGACCGCATATCATAAAAAGTGAGAAGCTTCAATCTAGAATGATCTTCCGAATAATTGCTATTGCATTGACAAGCGCCTCGGGTTATCTTAGAGATGAAGGCGTTTTCATTTTTCGGCGAATTTCGAACGAGCGCTCGATCAAAATTTGCTGTTGGAGGTGGCCGTAGTGACGGAAACCGTGGTGTTGGGTGGTGCGCGCACACCGTTTGGGAAATTTGGTGGTGCTTTGAAGGGAATTCCCTCTGTAGAGCTGGGTGGCATCGCGATCCGGGGAGCACTGGAACGCGCCGGGATTCCGCGTGAAGCGGTGGAGGAAGTGATCATGGGTATGGTCCTGCAAGGCGGGGCAGGCCAGATTCCCTCCCGGCAAGCTGCGCGACATGCGGGGTTGCCTTGGGAGGTGCAGACGGAGACGATCAACAAAGTGTGCGCATCAGGACTGCGTAGTGCGACATTGGCGGATCAAGTGATCAGGTCCGGCGGGGCGCAGGTGATTGTGGCGGGTGGCATGGAGAGCATGAGCAATGCTCCCTATATTGTGCCGTCGGGGCGCTGGGGACAGCGCATGGGTGACGGGAAGCTGGTGGATCTGATGATTCATGATGGTTTGTGGTGTGCGTTTGATGATGTTCACATGATTGTTCACGGCAGCAATGTGGCGGCGGAGTATGGAGTATCGCGCGAAGAGCAGGATCGTTGGGCACTGCGCAGTCACGAGCGGGCGATCGCAGCGATCGAGTCGGGCAAATTGGCGGAAGAGATCGTTCCCGTCACGGTCAAGACAAAGAAACATGAGACGGTGGTAGACACGGATGAATCCCCCCGTCGGGACACTTCTCTGGAAAAACTGGCATCGCTTTCACCGGTTTATTTGAAAGACGGCACGATCACCGCGGGGAATGCTCCCGGTGTGAATGATGGTGCGGCAGCGTTGGTGCTGTCCTCTGCGAACAAAGCGCGGGAGCTGGGGGTTGAGCCGTTGGCCAAAATCGTCGGGCATGCGGCAGTGGCGATGGAAGCGCGCTATTTCCCCATCACCCCGGCCCATGCGATCCAGAAGTTGTTGAAGCAGCATGATCGAGAGCTGGACGACATTCACCTGTTGGAAGTGAACGAAGCGTTTGCCGCCGTCGCTTTGTCCAACGGAAAAATCCTTGGTTGGGATGAAGAAAAGGTGAATGTTAACGGCGGGGCAATCGCGCTGGGTCACCCGATCGGCGCCAGCGGCGCGCGGATCCTTCTTACGCTGATTTATGAATTGCGTCGGCGCGGCGGCGGATGGGGGGTAGCGGCCATTTGCAGCGGTTCAGGGCAAGGAGATGCCGTATTGGTCAAGGTGGATTGATGCTCGGAATGGCGTCCTGCGCTCCGGGGCGGAGCGGCCATAATCTGCTTCCTTGAGATCGCAGGTAGTGCGAACCGGGAAAGCAATGTGGGAAATATGGATCAGACACACCCCTGTAAGAATGAAAAAACGCTACAGAAAGGGGATGCACATGGAAATTCAACGCGTCAGCGTGATCGGCGCCGGCCAGATGGGGAGCGGTATCGCCCAAGTGGCGGCGCAATCCGGCCTTCACGTGACGTTGGTGGACGTCGATGAAGCGCGGGTGAACAAGGGGCTGCAATCGATTGAGAAAAATCTGGGGCGTCAACTGGAAAAGGGGCGGCTCACCGAAGAGCAAAAGGAGGAGATCCTGGGGCGCTTGCACCCGTTGACGGATTTGGCCGTGGCCGTGGCCGAGGTGGATCTGGTCATTGAGGCGGTAGTGGAAAACAAGCAGGTGAAGGCGGATCTCTTCCGTCAGCTGGATCAACATGCTCCAGTGCACGCGATTTTGGCAACGAATACCTCGTCGCTGCCGATCACGGAGATTGCGGCGGCCACCAAGCGGCCGGAAAAAGTGATTGGGATGCATTTTATGAACCCAGTTCCTGTGATGAAGTTGGTAGAGGTGATCCGCGGTCTGGCCACCTCGGAAGAAACCTTCCGTGTAGTGGATCGTTTGGCCCGCCATATGGGGAAAACGCCGGTCGAAGTGCAAGACTTCCCTGGTTTCGTTTCCAACCGGGTACTCATGCCGATGATCAATGAGGCCATCTATGCGGTGTATGAAGGGGTCGCCACACCGGAAGCGATCGACGAAGTGATGAAACTGGGCATGAACCATCCGATGGGCCCGCTCACCTTGGCCGACTTCATCGGATTGGACACCTGCCTGTACATCATGGAAACGTTGTATGAGGGATTCGGTGACAGCAAGTATCGCCCGTGCCCCTTGCTCAAAAAATACGTAGCGGCTTGTTGGCTGGGGCGCAAGACGGGACGCGGGTTTTACGTTTACGAATGAGAAAACGGCAACGGAAGGCCGGGTGTTTCGGTTGTATGAATATCTGGGGGCAACCCGGAACGCGAATCCGAGCGATAGGGAGATGACGGATCTGATAACGGGATCGGTTAGCGGATCGGTTTGAGCAGCTCTGTTTCCTCGCCGGGTGCAGGTGTCGCGACTGGGAAAACGAGACGGGTCATATTTGCCAAACACACCCTAGTAATCCGGGATTCAAAGCTGCCCGGCATTCCGTCGAAGGGGGACGAGGGATATGCATCTCCAGTTCACATCTGAACAGAACATGTTGCGCCAAATGGTACGGGAATTCGCTCAAACCGAAATCCTGCCCATGGTTCCGGAAATGGATGAACAAGACACTTTCCCTCGCAAGATCGTGGACAAAATGGCGGAACTGGGGCTGATGGGGATTCCGATTCCGGAAGAGTGGGGCGGCGCCGGCGCAGATTTCATCTCCTACATTTTGGCCTTGGAGGAGATCTCCAAGGTGAGTGCTGCCGTTGGTGTCATCCTGGCCGTACACACCTCAGTGGGAACGATGCCGATCCTGCGCTACGGTAACGAAGAGCAAAAGAAAACCTATGTCACTCGGATGGCACGCGGCGAATACCTGGGGGCGTTTGCGCTGACGGAGCCTTCGGCCGGTTCCGACGCCGCCCGGATTCGCACCACGGCGCGCCGGGTGGGTGACAAATATGTGTTGAACGGTAGCAAGGTGTTCATTACCAACGCCGGTGAGGCGGATGTGTACGTCACGTTTGCCGTGACCGACCCGGACAAGGGAGCCGAAGGGATATCCGCGTTTATCGTGGAAAAAGACACACCCGGATTTTCGGTTGGCAAGAAAGAGAAAAAGATGGGGTTGAATGGCTCCAATACGTGCGAGCTGATCTTTGACAATGCGGAAGTCCCCGCATCCAACCTGCTCGGGAAGGAAGGACAGGGGTATGAAATCGCGCTGTCCAACCTGGCGGGGGGACGGATCGGGATCGGGGCTCAAGCGTTGGGCATCGCCACAGCGGCCTACGAGCACGCGCTGGCGTATGCAAAGGAACGGGTGCAGTTCGGCCAGCCGATCGCCAAAATGCAGGCAATTCAGTTCAAGTTGGCGGATATGGCCACCGCCATTGAGGCGGCCCGATTGTTGATTTACCGAGCGGCTCACCTGCGGCAACAGGGACATCATTGCAAGCGGGAAGCGTCAATGGCCAAACTGTTTGCGACCGATACGGCCATGAAAGTCACTACGGAAGCGATCCAGGTGTTCGGCGGGTACGGGTACACCCGGGAGTATCCGGTGGAGCGCTTGTTCCGGGATGCCAAAGTAACGCAGATCTATGAAGGCACCAACGAGATTCAACGCCTCGTCATCGCATCGACGTTGTTGGAGGACTGAGCCTCGTCGGGAGAAGAAACCGTCTCCTATGTGAAAGGTGACCATTTTCATCCAGCGGGATGCGGGATCAGAAAGAGACGGAGTGGTGAGAAACCGATGGACGGACCCGTCATCCCGCAACGGTATATCAACGAGGGAAGCGGGGGAGAGTGCATGGATTTTCAGCTGAGCGAAGAGCATGTGATGATGCAGAAAATGGTGAGGGAGTTTGCATTGAAGGAAGTGGCGCCAACAGCGGCCGAACGGGACGAACAAGAGAGATTTGACCGTACCATTTTCGACAAAATGGCTGAGCTGGGTTTGACAGGAATCCCGTGGCCGGAGGAAGTGGGCGGGGGTGGCGCCGATTTCCTCAGTTACGTAATCGCCGTGGAGGAGCTGTCGCGCGTGTGCGCTTCCACCGGTGTTACGCTGTCCGCTCACATTTCGCTGGCCAGCTGGCCCATCTTTGCATTTGGTACCGATGAGCAGAAAGAACGGTTTTTGCGTCCGCTGGCGGAGGGAACGAAAATCGGCGCGTATGGGCTGACTGAACCTGGTTCCGGATCGGATGCCGCAGGGATGAAGACGACCGCGGTGCGCGACGGAGACGAATATGTGTTGAATGGTAGCAAAATTTTCATCACCAACGGCGGGGAAGCCGAAATCTACGTCGTGTTTGCGGTGACCGACCCCACCAAGAAGCACCACGGGATCACGGCATTCATCGTCGAGAAGGGGACACCGGGGTTTTCCTTCGGCAAAAAAGAAAAAAAATTGGGCATTCGCTCCTCTCCCACGCTGGAGATTCTCTTTGACAACTGCCGGATTCCGGTGGAAAACCGTCTGGGGGAAGAAGGGGAAGGCTTCAAAATCGCAATGAAAACGTTGGACGGCGGGCGAAACGGTATTGCCGCCCAAGCGGTTGGGATCGCCCAGGGTGCGTTGGATGCCGCGCTGGCATATGCGAAGGAACGGGTGCAATTCGGGCGGCCGATCGCCAAACTGCAGGCGATTCAATTCAAGTTGGCGGATATGGCCACCAAAATCGAGGCGGCACGTTTGCTCACCTATCAGGCGGCATGGTTGGAGTCCCAGGGGCTTCCATACGGAAAGGCATCGGCGATGGCCAAGATGTTTGCCGCTGATGTGGCGATGGAAGTGACCACCGAGGCGGTGCAGGTGTTCGGCGGATACGGGTATACACGGGAATATCCGGTGGAGCGTATGATGCGCGATGCGAAGATCACGCAAATCTATGAGGGCACCAATGAAATTCAACGGGTGGTCATCGCCAATCACCTGCTGAAATCCTAAAGGGTGGTGGCCATGAACGCGTGGGTACGGGACATCCGGCAGAGAAACCGGCGAGCGATCGCTAGAGCCATCACCTGTCTGGAGAGTGGTGAGGAACGGGAACGGACGGCATTGTTGGAAGCCCTTTATCCGCACACTGGCCGGGCATGGGTGATCGGGTGGACCGGTCCGCCGGGGGCAGGCAAAAGTACACTTACCGATCGGATGATTCGCCATTTACGTGGACAGGGACGGACCGTAGGTGTGATCGCGGTGGACCCCACAAGCCCGTTTACCGGTGGAGCGCTTTTGGGCGACCGGGTGCGGATGACCGCCCACGCACTGGACGAGGGGGTTTTTATCCGCAGCATGGGATCGCGCGGCAGTCTGGGCGGGTTGTCCCGGGCGACGGGAGAAGCGGTTCGGGTGTTGGATGCGGCCGGTTACGACGTGATTTTTGTGGAAACCGTCGGGGTGGGGCAGTCCGAGGTGGACATCATGCATATGGCGGATACCGTGGCGCTGGTCGTCACACCCGGTGCGGGCGACACGATCCAGGTGTTCAAAGCGGGAGTGATGGAGATCGCTGATTTGTTTGTGGTGAACAAAGCGGATCTGGACGGCGCCCGCAAACTGATCGCCCAACTGGAAGAGATGCTGGACATTGCGAAGCATGATCACGCTTGGCGCCCGCCCATTGTGTCCACTGTATCGACGCGGGGACAGGGAACGGACCGGTTGTGGGAAGCGTTGACGGAACACCGGGATTTCCTCGAACAAACCGGTGAATGGAACCGACGCCGCCTCCACCGTCTGCGCCGGGAAGTGCTGGCTATCATGGAGGAACGTTTGCATCGGGAGATTCAGTCTTGGTTATCCCGTCCCGAGGCTGCAACCGATCTGGACCGTGTCGAACGAAGGGAAATCGGACCTCATCAGGTGGCGGATCAGTGGTGGAGGCGAATGCGAGGCAAGTGCGATGGAGGAGATCATTCCAAATAAAGGAGGGGTGCGGATGCCGCAGCATCGCAAACCGATCCCTTCCGAGATCAAGAACCCCAAGCTGGTAGAAGAGCGGCGTCGGCAAATCATTCGCGGTGCGGTGGAATTGTTCGTCCGAAAGGGATTCCACAAGACGACCACCCGCGAAATCGCACGGGAATGCGGCTTCAGCATCGGCACAATGTACGAATACATTCAAACCAAAGAAGACGTGTTGTACCTGGTGTGCGACGACATCCACACTGAGCTGGAAAAACGGCTGAATGAGGCGGTGGATGAAGAAGCCACCGGGAGGGACAGTCTGGTGCGGGCCGTGGCTCATCATTTTCGCGTGATGGACGAAATGAGCGACTATGTGCTTTTGATCTATCAGGAAACCAAATCTTTGCCCAAGGAAGCGCTTCGCTACGTCTTGCAAAAAGAAGAAGAGATTACGTCCCTGTTTGAACGGATATTGGAGAAGGGAATCGCCGACGGAACGCTTCATCTGGAGCCTTCCTCAGTCAAACTGATGGCTCATCAGATCATGGTGATGGGGCAAATGTGGACGTTTCGCCGGTGGGCACTCCGGAAGTATTACACCTTGGAAGAATACACTCGCTTGCAGACAGCGTTGTTGCTGAGGGAGTTGACGACACCAACAGGAGGTGAACACCATGACGACAACCGAGGTTTACCGTCCCCGACATGCGGTGCGGTTCGTGACGGCGGCCAGCCTGTTTGACGGGCATGACGCTTCCATCAACTTGTTCCGCCGTCTGTTGCAGGCATCTGGTGTGGAAGTGATCCATCTGGGGCACAACCGTTCGGTGGATGAAATCGTGACGGCGGCGATTCATGAGGATGTGCAGGGCATTGCTGTCTCCTCCTATCAAGGCGGTCATATGGAGTTTTTCAAATATATGATCGATCTGCTCAAAGAACGGGGAGCGGAGCACATCCGCGTGTTTGGTGGCGGGGGAGGTGTGATCGTTCCACGAGAAATCCGGGAGTTGGAAGCGTACGGCGTGGCCAAGATCTTCTCTCCCGACGACGGGATGAAAATGGGGTTGCAAGGCATCATCAACCACATGGTGAAGGAATGCGACTTCCCCACTGTGGAGCAGGTGACATGGGAATTGGAGAAACTCCCGGAAGCCGACCCGCGTGCCATCGCCCGCCTGATCACCTTGGCCGAACATGTGGCGGAGGATCGGGAAGGACGTGAGGCGGTGGCGTCCACACTGGCGGAATTGGCGGAGTCCGCTGCCGAGGTCGGGTTTGTTCCTGTGGTGGGCATCACCGGAACCGGAGGTGCTGGGAAAAGTTCACTCACTGACGAATTGGTACGGCGGTTCCTGGAAGATTTCCCGGGAAAAAAAGTGGCCGTGCTCTCCATCGATCCGTCCAAACAACGCACAGGAGGTGCATTGCTCGGTGACCGCATTCGCATGAACGCGGTACACCACCCGCGTGTGTACATGCGGAGCTTGGCGACGCGGCGTAACCGGTCTGAGCTCAGTGCGGCCACCCGTGACGCGATCGCCATCGTCAAACGGGCGGGTTACGACCTGGTGATCGTGGAAACGAGTGGGATCGGCCAGGGGGATGCGGACATCACGCAAGTGAGCGATCTGTCTTTGTATGTGATGACGTCCGAGTTCGGCGCGCCTTCTCAGTTGGAAAAAATCGAGATGCTGGATTACGCCGACTTGATCGCCATCAACAAATTCGACCGTAAAGGATCGGAAGACGCGCTGCGCGACGTGAAGAAACAATGGCGGCGTAATCATGGGAAATTTGATTTGCCTGATGAAAAAATCCCAGTTTATGGAACCATGGCCAGCCGCTTCAACGATCCGGGCACCAATGTGTTGTACCGGGCTCTCATCGACAAGCTGAATGAGAAGTTCGATCTTGGCTGGAAATCCTCCATGGACGTAACGGGACAACAGGTGGAAGTCCGCCACATCATCCCACCGGAGCGGACGCATTATCTGCGGGATATCGCCAACACGGTGCGAAATTATCGCAAATGGGTGGAGGAACAGACGGAACTCGCACGCCGGTTGTTCCAACTGCACGGCGCCCGCGAGTGGCTGGTGAAGGAAACGACGTCGGAAGCTCCGCTGAAACCGCTGGATGAGGCGATCCGGAAAATCGAGGAACAACTGGACCCCTATTGCAAAAAACTGATCGAAGAGTGGCCGAAGCTCAAGGAAATGTATCGGCAGGATGAATTCGTGTTCAAAGTGCGGGACCGAGAGGTCCGCATGCCGCTGTACCACGAGACGCTGGCCGGGAGCAAAATTCCGAAGATCGCGCTTCCCCGTTACGAGGATTGGGGAGAAATCCTGCGCTGGTGTCTGCTTGAGAACGTGCCGGGCCGTTTCCCCTATACCGCGGGCGTCTTCCCGCTGAAACGGACGGACGAGGATCCAAAACGGCAATTCGCAGGGGAAGGGACACCGCAACGGACCAACCGCCGATTCCATTACTTGTCGAAAAACGATCCGGCCAAACGGTTGTCCACCGCGTTTGACAGTGTCACCCTGTACGGCGAGGACCCGGACGAGCGGCCGGACATTTACGGTAAAATCGGAGAGTCCGGGGTGAGCATCTGCACGTTGGACGACATGAAGGAGTTGTACAAGGGTTTCGACCTGTGTTCACCCAATACCAGCGTCTCGATGACGATCAATGGGCCGGCGCCGATTATCTTGGCCATGTACTTCAATACCGCCATCGATCAGCAGGTAGAGAAATTCCGTGAAGCGCACGGTCGCGAACCCTCCCCGGAGGAATACGAAACGATCAAGGCAAAAACGTTGCAATCGGTGCGCGGAACGGTGCAGGCGGACATTCTGAAGGAGGATCAGGGGCAAAACACCTGCATTTTCTCCACGGAGTTCGCGCTGAAGATGATGGGGGACATCCAGGAGTATTTCATCCAAAACCGCGTGCGTAACTACTACTCCGTCAGCATCAGCGGGTACCACATCGCCGAGGCCGGCGCCAATCCGATCACCCAGCTGGCGTTTACGCTGGCCAACGCGTTCACCTACGTGGAATATTACCGTAGCCGCGGGATGGATGTGGATGACTTCGCCCCCAACCTGTCGTTTTTCTTCAGCAACGGGTTGGATGCGGAGTATTCAGTGATCGGCCGGGTGGCCCGCCGCATTTGGGCAGTGGTGATGAAACGGTTGTACGGAGCAAACGAACGCAGCCAGAAATTGAAATACCATATTCAAACCTCGGGCCGTTCCCTGCACGCGCAGGAAATCGATTTCAACGACATCCGCACCACGTTGCAGGCGCTCATGGCCATCTATGATCAGTGTAACTCTCTGCACACCAACGCTTATGACGAGGCGATCACCACGCCAACCGAAGAATCGGTCCGCCGGGCGATGGCCATCCAGCTCATCATCACCAAGGAACTGGGATTGGCCAAAAATGAAAATCCGTTGCAGGGATCGTTCATCATCGAAGAGCTGACCGATTTGGTGGAAGAGGCCGTGTTGGCGGAATTTGAGCGGATCTCCGACCGGGGCGGCGTCCTGGGTGCGATGGAAACGCAGTATCAGCGGAGCAAAATCCAAGAGGAATCCCTCTACTACGAAACCAAAAAGCATTCCGGTGAACTGCCGATCATCGGTGTCAATACGTTCCTCAACCCGAATCCGCCGGAAGAGCCGGAATTGGAACTGACCCGCGCCACGCCGGAAGAAAAGGAATCGCAAATCCGTCGCTTGCGCCAATTCCATGAACGGCACAAAGATGAAGCACCTGCCGCTCTCGCCCGTCTGAAGCAGGTGGCGAGAGAAAACGGTAACATCTTCGCCGAGTTGATGGAAACGGTGAAGGTGGCCAGTCTGGGACAGATCACCGCAGCGCTGTATGAGGTCGGAGGGCAATACCGGCGAAACATGTGATCCTGTTTAGACGTGTTAGGTCATTCCATAAGGGGGCATTGTTTTCCCGGGTCCGCCGTCTCTCGCTCCTGAATCGCTGCTCTCAAAGGTCGCTCATGGGAAAATGGCCACCCTCTTTTAGGGGAGCGGGTCCGTTCCCGTCGAGCGACTCTAACTGTTGCTACGGAACGGAGACGAGAAATCGGAACCTGCGGACTTTGTCCATATCCTCACCCCCTTAAAAAAGGGAGCCGTTTTCACCATCCGGCGGTGTCAACCGGAGGTGAACAACGGCTCCATCACTGTTTGCCAGCGGATTCGCCTCCCGGAGGGGGAGGCATTTCGTTCGCCATCCGACAGGAGGAGATGAGGAAAAACACGTCTGCTCAACAAAAGTAATTCAGCGGACCGGGTGATGGCGACTGATGACGGATCAGTCACTCAGAAGTGGATTTCCACTCATCGACAAGCGGCATGGCGGCCAAGCCGGTCAAGAGAATGATGAGCGGAAATACCAAGTGCTGCAACACGCTCCCCCTCCTCTGATATGGGGTGTGTGCAAGAATAATGATAGCTTGACAATGTTAACCTCCAGTCAAGACGGAATCAAGATTTCACAAAGTTGCAACCAACTTCCTGATTTTTTCCATTTTCAAGGGTTATCAGGTTGACTTCCCTTTTTGTTTGGTTAAAATAGACGTACGGACCAAGAACGTTGGCGGCTCAAGGACAATGCGTACGGAAGGAAGTGTCCAATGATGAGCGGGAAAATAGCTTCCTTGACACCCGAAGAAATCCGAGAGACGGCGATGGTCGATCTCGTTTATGAGTTGTTGTACGAAAAGGGCGAACCGATGCTGTACCGCGATCTTTTCCAGGAAGTGGCCCGGTTGAAAGGGTTCACGGAAGAGGAGATGGCGCGCTATATCGCGCAATTATACACCGAGATCAATATCGACGGCCGGTTTATCTGTGTTGGCAAAAGTTTGTGGGGTTTGAAAAAATGGTATCCCACTGAACAGGCCACCGACTCCGCCGTTCAGGCCAATGTGAAAGACGACTTTGACGAAGATCTGGAAGAGGATTTGTTTGAAGAAGAAGAGGATGAACTGTTCGACGACGAACAACTGGATGAAGATGATGTTTTCGACGACGAGGAATTTGAAGAGCTTGATGAGGAAGAGGTAGAAGAAGCGGAGGAAGAAGAAGAAGATCTGATATGAGGACCGGAAACACCGGTCTTTTTTGCCGCCCGTGCTGATCTTGGCTGTTGACAAAGTTTCCTTCAAAAAGGTAAACTACTTTCTGGGCTAATTGAACGGATATAACCCGATACCGTGTAGTCGCGAATGTGAGGAGCGCCCCCTGATCAGGGTGGCGCTTTTTCTATTTTCCGTGAAAATGGGAATCCTGAGTGCATGGAGGGAACGATCGATGACGACCAAATTCATCTTTGTCACCGGCGGTGTGGTTTCGTCACTGGGAAAAGGGATCACAGCGGCGTCATTGGGCCGATTGCTCAAAAACCGCGGTCTGAAAGTGACGATTCAAAAATTTGACCCGTACATCAACGTGGACCCTGGGACGATGAGTCCGTATCAGCATGGCGAGGTGTTCGTCACCGACGACGGGGCGGAAACGGATCTGGATCTGGGCCATTATGAACGGTTTATCGATATCAATTTGTCCAAAAACAGCAACGTGACGACCGGAAAAATCTACTCTGCCGTGATCAACAAGGAACGGCGGGGGGATTATCTCGGGGGAACAGTGCAGGTGATTCCTCACATCACCAACGAGATCAAAGATCGGGTGTTTCGTGCTGCTCGGGAGACTCACCCGGACGTCGTGATCACCGAGATCGGCGGAACAGTGGGAGACATCGAGAGCCTACCGTTTTTGGAGGCAATCCGCCAGATCAAAAGCGATGTGGGCCGGGAACACGTCATGTACATCCATTGCACGTTGATCCCGATGCTGTCGGCCAGCGGGGAACTGAAGACCAAGCCGACACAACACAGCGTCAAGGAATTGCGCAGCATCGGCATTCAGCCCAATGTCATCGTCTGTCGCACCGAGCATCCGCTGTCCGATGATTTGAAGAGGAAAATCGCTCTCTTTTGCGACATCGACCCTGAAGCGGTCATCGAAGCCCGGGATGCCGAAACGCTGTATGAGGTACCGCTGATGTTGCAGGCGGAAGGACTGGACGATATCGTCATCAAACATCTGGGGCTGAAGTGTGGCGAAGCGGATATGACCGAATGGATCGCACTGGTCAACAAGGTGAAAAACCTCTCCCATGTCACCAAAATTGCGATCGTCGGCAAGTACGTGGCGCTGCACGATGCCTACATGAGTGTGGTTGAAGCCTTGCGTCACGCAGGCTTCTACAACGATACCGATATCGACGTGATGTGGGTCAACTCTGAGGAAGTCAACGACCAAAACGTGGCCGAACTGCTCGGGGAAGCCGACGGAATCCTGGTGCCTGGTGGATTCGGCGATCGGGGGACGGAGGGGAAAATTATCGCCACCCGTTATGCACGGGAAAACAACATTCCGTTTTTGGGAATCTGTCTGGGCATGCAAATGGCTTGCGTGGAAGGCGCGCGCAACTTGTTGCAACTGGAGGGGGCCAACAGCTCCGAGATCGATCCCGAAACACCGCATCCGATTATCGATCTGTTGCCGGAACAAAAAGAGATCGAAGATCTGGGCGGTACCATGCGGCTCGGGTTGTATCCCTGCAAACTGGTCCCCGATTCGCTGGCGCAAAAAGCGTATGGCAATGGCCTCGTTTACGAACGGCACCGCCATCGTTACGAGTTTAACAATGAATACCGTGAAGATCTGGAAAAAGTGGGCTTCCGATTCTCCGGCACCTCTCCGGATGGACGATTGGTGGAAATCATCGAGCTGACCAACCATCCGTGGTTCGTGGCAACCCAGTTCCATCCGGAATTCCGTTCACGCCCGAACCGGCCGCATCCGTTATTCCGCGACTTTGTCCATGCGGCATTGAAAATGAAATTGTCCCAGGTAGAAGTGTAACGGGATCAAGTGAACTGCATTAAAGGGTTCGTTTTCCCGCTCTCGTTTCGTCTAAGTCCAAAAGGTCGGTCGTGGGAAAACGACCATCCTCATTTAGGGGAGCGGTCCGAATTTCCCGTCGAGCGACTCTAGCTGTTGCTACGGAGCGGAGACGGGATATCGGAGACCGTGAATATTGCCAACAAACTGAGGGCGCAATCATGCGCCCTTCTATTTTTGTCCAAAATGTGAAAGGAAGTATTGCCATTTGCGAAGTGCAACCCATATAATAACTATAGAATAATCTGATGATTTTAACTAATAGGATAAATGTGTGGGTGTAAACATAACACTTATGCTTGGAGAGGGGAGAGGGGCAAAGTGAAACCGCAAGCGCAGCTAAAGGGTCAGACGCGCGCCAGCAGACACGAGAGTGCACGTAAACACGTTTGGTCATTCATTTGGATGATGGTGCTGACCGCGGCATCATTTATCGCTGTGGGAATGAAACTGCTTCCGATGGCGATCGTTGTTCCTGTGATCGTCTTTTTCGCCTGCATCCAAGTGGTTCTCCAACTATTCACCTTTATGCATATGGATCAGAAAGGACACGCCATCCCGATCATCTTTATCTCACTCGGTATTGTGATCGCTGTCGTCTCGGTCATAGGCTTGCAATTACTCTGAATGTGAAAAGGATTCCCCGTAAGACTCCCTCATGCATTCCGACGTTCTGCTTCGGCAGAACTTTTTTCTTGCGCTTTTTTTGGATGCGGTCGGCAGGAATCGGATGAAACGGACACGAAATGAAATATAACAAGAAACCGTTATCGGGTAACCCGTGTGCAGCTTGGGGCATCCCCGCGGATTCCGAAAATGTCGGACTGGCCGGATCAAACCCGGGGCGTCCGGTCATGTGAGGATTTGGACTTGGATGATTCCCAATTTTCCATCTTTACGGAGGCCTTACCGGAATAAGGGGGTGAATGGAAGGGAGTCATTGCAAACCAAACCGACGACAACGCGAGGGTGCCGACGCTGACTGATCTACTTCGCAGAAAATGGAATGATGGCGGCCCCTGAGCAGGGAGAAGGAAAAGGAGGGACGGTAGTTGTCCAATCCGAATAAAAAGGTATTGGTGGTAGATGACCAATACGGCATACGGGTGCTGTTGAAAGAAGTGTTTTCACGAGACGGCTTTTCCATCTTCCAAGCCGCTGATGGCAAAGCGGCTTTGGAAATCATTCAGAGTGAGCGTCCGGACCTGATTTTGTTGGACATGAAAATGCCGGGGATGGACGGCATCGAACTCTTGCGTCAATTGCGCCCGATCCATCCTACGGCTAAAGTGATCATGATGACAGCTTACGGCGAGTTGGATGTGGTTGCAGAAGCTTCCAAATTGGGAGCTCTTGCCCACTTTACCAAGCCGTTCGATATCGAAGAGCTTCGTTTAGAGGTGATTAAACAGTTGGCGTCTTGACAATTCAGACGGCTGGATTACCAGAGGCACTCTCACTCCCTTTGTTCGCTGCGGACTTTCAAGTGGTGGGAAAACGGGCGACAGCCAGGGATTCCCTTCTTTGAAATGCCAGAAGGGATGAAAGGCGCCTTTTTTTTGGCCGGATCTGAGAGGGGGGCACAACATGAATAAAATCACGGCAACGATACGTGTGCGCATGTCACAAGCGGATGCGCATTATTGCGGAAATCTGGTAGATGGTGCCCGGATCTTGGCTTTGTTTGGTGATGTGGCGACCGAACTGTTGATCCGTCATGACGGGGATGAAGGTCTGTTTGTGGCGTATGAGTCCGTCGAGTTTTTGGCTCCCGTTTATGCTGGAGATTTCATCGAAGCAGTGGGAACGATCGAGAAAGTGGGTAACACATCCCGCAAAATGACCTTCACCGCCTATAAAGTGATTGAGGCTAACATCGATCCTGCAGTGCCTTCCGCTGCGCGGATACTGACAGAGCCGGTGGTAGTGACCAGAGCCACGGGTACTTGCGTTGTACCGAAAGATCGTCAGCGTGGGGGGCTGTGACATGGACAAACTGATAATCACTGCCGCACTGGTGGGAGCGGAAGTAACCCGCGAAGATACGCCATATCTGCCTGTCACACCAGAAGAAATCGGCATCGCAGCGGCTGAAGCGCATGCCGCAGGAGCCGCGATCGCGCATATCCATGTACGCGATGCGGACGGTAGGCCCAGTCAGAACAAGGATTTGTATCGTCAGGCCATTAAGGAAATCCGCAAGCGTTGCGATATTATTGTGCAGGTGTCGACGGGTGGGGCTGTGGGGATGAGTGCGGAGGAGCGGATGCAACCGGTCACGTTGGCGCCGGAAATGGCTACATTGACGACGGGGACCGTCAATTTCGGACGGGATGTGTTTTTCAACCCGCCGGAAATGGTAGAGCAATTCGCGGAAACGATGCAGCAATATGGAGTACGCCCTGAGTTCGAGATTTTCGATGTGGGAATGATTGCCAATGCGCTGCGGTTGGTAAAAAAAGGACTGGTCGCGGGTCATCTTCAATTTGATTTCGTCATGGGTGTACCGGGGGGCATTCCAGCTACGGCTGAACATCTGCTCCACATGGTCCGACAACTGCCGGAAGGGGCGACATGGACTGTTGCCGGTATTGGTAGAGCGCAATTGCCCATGTCGGTGTTGGGCATCGTATTGGGAGGGCATGTTCGCGTCGGTTTGGAAGATAATATTTATTACCGAAAGGGTGAGTTGGCGACGAACGCTCAGTTGGTGGCGCGTGTGGTACGCATCGCTCGGGAGCTGGGGCGGGAGATCGCCACGCCCGACGAGGCGCGGGCGCAACTGGGGATTCGTCGTTGACGGGAATCCCCTTTTTCTGTCGGGAATGTTATAATGGCAGAGGAATATCAAGGAAGCAGACAGAGGAGGATCATTATGCCGCTCGTACCTATGACAGAATTTTTGCCTCGCGCGAAACGGGAAGGCTTTGCTGTCGGGCAATTCAACATGAACAACTTGGAGTTTACGCAAGCCATCATCCAAGCAGCCAAAGAAGAGCGTTCCCCGCTCATTTTCGGCGCCAGTGAAGGAGCCATCAAATATATGGGTCTGAAAAACGTGGTGGCGCTCGCTCGGGTGGCCGCGGAGGAAGCGGGTGTTCCGGTGGCGCTGCACTTGGATCACGGCAGCAGTTTTGAAATGGTGATGAAATGTATCCAGGCCGGCTTCTCGTCCGTGATGTTCGATGGTTCCCACTATCCGCTGGAAGAGAACATCCGCCTGACCAAAGAAGTCGTGAAAGCGGCCCATGCCGTCGGGGTTTCTGTAGAAGGCGAGCTGGGTACGATCGGTGGGGTGGAAGACGATCTGAGCGTCGATGAAGAAGATGCGCAACTGGCCAACCCGGATGACGCCATCCGCTTCTGGGAAGAGACGAAAGTGGATGCGATGGCGATCGCTGTGGGTACGGCACATGGGATGTACAAAGGGGAACCGAAAATCCGCTTTGACATCATTGAGAAAGTGAGCAAAAACATCGAGGCACCGATCGTGCTCCACGGCGGTTCCGGTGTGCCGGACGAGTCGATCCGTAAGGCGATTTCGCTCGGTGTCGGCAAAATCAACGTCAATACCGAGAACCAGGTGGCTTGTACCAACACCATCCGGGAAATCCTGAACGCCAAACCGGACCTGATCGATCCGCGGAAATACCTCGGACCGGCTCGCGACGCGATGGTGGAAGTCGTCCGCAGCAAAATCCGTCTGTTCGGCAGCGCGGGCAAAGCCTGATGGGGGATGTCGTTGTCATTTCGATGACACAAGGAGATGAGTGTGGTGAAATTTTTCATTGACTCGGCCAATGTGGACGAAATCCGTGAAGCTGCTTCATGGGGGATCGTGTCCGGTGTGACGACCAACCCCAGTTTGGTTGCAAAGGAAGGACGCGATTTCGTCGAAGTGCTCAAAGAAATCCTGCAGATCGTCGACGGTCCTGTCAGTGCAGAAGTGCTGAGTCTGGATGCTGAGGGGATGATCCGGGAAGGAGAGCCGTTGGCCGCGTTGTCCGATCGGATTAATATCAAAGTACCGATGACGACGGAAGGGCTGAAGGCAGTCCATCACTTTGCCAAAAAAGGGATTCCGACCAATGTCACGTTGGTGTTCTCGGCCAACCAAGCTCTGATGGCTGCCAGGGCGGGAGCGACGTATGTCAGTCCTTTCATCGGTCGATTGGACGACATCAACCATGACGGCAGTCAACTGATCGGGCAAATCGCTGAGATTTTCGATCTTCACGGGATCGAAACCGAAATCATTGCTGCCAGTATCCGCAATCCCGTGCATGTCACGCAAGCTGCCCAAAGCGGTGCGCACATAGCCACCATGCCGTTCAAAGTGATGCAGCAGTTGGCCAAACATCCGCTCACCGATCAGGGAATCGAGCGGTTCCTGGCGGATTGGGAAAAAGCGAAGCAACATCAAAAGGCTTGATCGTCTTGTCGATTTGATGCAACGATGTCCGGCGGTACAGCGATGCTGACCGCCGGAGCCTTTATCAAGACGGAAGAGTTTTTCCCACGGTGTTACAAGCGAGAGGCTAGTCTCCCCCGTAGGTCGGATTGATCAGACAGGACTGAAAAGGACGGATGCTGATGAAAACCTTGAAAATCAAAGGCGGACGTCCGCTGATCGGCCGCGTGCAAATCGGCGGGGCGAAGAACAGCGCGGTGGCCGTCATACCGGCGACGGTTCTGGCGGAGTCCGGTTGCGAGATTGAGAATTTGCCCGAGATTCGCGATGTGGATGTGTATGCCGAAATATTGCGTGATCTCGGTGCTGTCGTGACGAAGGAAGGAAGTTGCTTGTCCGTCGATCCGAGTCGGTTGTCACCCGTCCCGCTACCGGACAAAAAGGTAAAAAAATTACGGGCTTCCTACTATCTGATCGGAGCTTTGCTTGGCCGATTCGGGGAAGTTTCGATCGGCCTGCCCGGCGGATGCGATCTCGGCCCGCGCCCCATTGATCAACATATCAAGGGATTTAAGGCGCTGGGAGCGACCGTGCGACAGTCGGGTGGGATTCTTCACGTCCATGCCCCGAAGTTGACGGGTGCCCGTATCTTTTTGGACATTGTCAGTGTCGGGGCAACGATTAACATTATGTTGGCCGCTGTCCGGGCAAGGGGTCTTACGGTGATCGAAAATGCGGCCAAAGAGCCAGAAATCGTTGACGTGGCCACCTTTTTGAACACCATGGGAGCACAGATAAAAGGAGCAGGAACGGATGTGATCCGCATCCGCGGCGTGTCCCATTTAAGAGGATGCCGTCACGCGATCATCCCTGATCGGATCGAAGCGGGTACATATTTGATCGCCGCCGCTGCCACGCGAGGTGAAGTGAGCGTCGAGCAGGTGATCCCCAAACATCTGGAGCCGCTTACGGCCAAATTGCGGGAGATGGGCGTCCGTGTGCGGGAGGACGATGAAACCGTATGGGTGCAAGGTGGCGGCCGTTATCGGGCTGTTGACGTTAAAACAGCACCATATCCCGGTTTCCCCACTGATTTGCAACAACCCCTTACCGCATTGTTGACTCAGGCCGAGGGGGTCAGTGTGGTGACGGAAAACATTTATTCCGCCCGTTTCAAACAAGTGCCCGAATTGGCACGGATGGGCGCCAGAATCCGTGTCGCGGGCACGACAGCCATCGTGGAAGGTCCGACACCGTTGTTCGGCACCTCCGTCACTGCGACCGACCTCAGGGCAGGTGCTTCGTTGGTGATTGCAGGGCTGTCGGCACAGGGAGAAACAGAAATTGCTGGAGTGGGATACATCGATAGAGGATATGAGCGGTTGGAGGAGAAATTAAAATCGTTGGGAGCGGAAATTTGGCGGTCGTAAAAAGCTGTCACCCCCGCTTTCACTCCGTAACCAGTTGTCTGCAGCGTGTCTGTCTTCCGGAAGTGGATTCCGGTACCCTGTATTCCTCCTGCAACGCCTGTGCTCAATAGATCGTTCGTGGGAAACGGCCACCCTTTTTGAGGTGAGCAGATCCGAAATTCCTGTCGGGTGCGGAGTTTAATCGGAACCCGCGGACTTTGTCAACCACTTGTGATTTCTCCAGTTTCTGTCCCTTTTTCATCCTGTTCTTCGCACTTCCACAAAAATAGTGTAACATATAAATGAATTGTGCTACCTTATACCGATGAAGACACTCATAGGAGCGGGTCAATCTGTATCAGAGTGATCCGCCGTTGCGGAAGCGTATTCACCGCAGCACGGGATGAAGAATGGATCAGGGGGTTGACAGGATGGAGCGCAGTTTAACGATGGAATTGGTGCGCGTGACGGAAGCGGCAGCTATCGCCAGTGGCCGTTGGATGGGTTTTGGGAAAAAGGATGAAGCGGATGAAGCGGCGACGACGGCCATGCGCAAGGTGTTCGATACGATCCCGATGCGCGGCACTGTTGTGATCGGTGAAGGGGAAATGGACGAAGCGCCGATGTTGTATATCGGGGAACGTTTGGGTCTCGGTTACTTGCCGGAAGTGGATGTGGCAGTCGACCCTTTGGAAGGGACCAATATCGTCGCCAAGGGCTTGTGGAACGCGTTGTCCGTCGTAGCGGTGGCCAATCGCGGTGATTTGCTGCATGCACCGGACATGTATATGCAAAAAATCGCCGTCGGCCCGGCGGCAGTGGGGAAAGTGGACATCGACGCGCCGGTGAGGGACAACCTGAAAGCGGTGGCTCAGGCATTAGGCAAAGACATGGAAGATTTGGTAGCCGTCATCTTGGATCGGCCGCGCCATGCCAAGCTGATCGAGGAGGTACGGCGTGCAGGGGCACGGATCAAGTTGATCTCTGACGGAGATGTGGCCGCGGCGATCAATACGGCATTCCCCGACACCGGTGTGGATATCCTGTTCGGTTCGGGCGGGGCCCCCGAAGGCGTTTTGGCAGCAGTTGCGTTGAAATGTCTGGGCGGCGAGATCCAGGGACGATTGTTGCCGGAAAATGAGGAGCAGTTGGAACGGTGCAAGAAGATGGGCATCGAAGACCCGAACAAAGTATTGCGGCTCGATGATATGGTAAAGGGGGACGACGCTATTTTTGCCGCCACGGGTGTCACTGATGGCGAACTGTTGCGCGGTGTTCGCTACAAAGGCACCACCGCGACTACCCACTCGTTGGTCATGCGGGCCAAAACGGGAACGGTTCGGTTCATCGAGGCCAAACATCGATTGGAGAAAAAGCCGAATTTTGTTGTAGAATAAACGATTGAAGATCCCCTCTAGATTTAGAAAGGGGAGTACGTCACAATAGAAAGATAGAATAGTCCTCCATCTATCCGGTTATGATGGATGGAGGACGCATATCAAAATATCAAGAGCGTGGTGAATGATGGCGATGGATATGTCGCTCAGCGATCTGGAAAATCGCCGATTGACGGACTTGTACAAACTGGCGAAAGAGTATCAGATCCCGTATTACAGCCAAATGAAAAAGAAAGAGCTGATTTTTGCGATTCTCAAAGCTCAGGCGGAGCGGGACGGACTGATGTTTATGGAAGGCGTGTTGGACATTCTCCCTGAGGGATACGGTTTTTTACGGCCGATCAATTATCTGCCGTCTTCCGAAGATATTTACATCTCCGCCTCGCAAATCCGTCGGTTTGATTTACGACCAGGGGATCTGGTATCCGGGAAAGTGAGGCCGCCGAAGGAAAATGAGCGGTATTTCGGACTGTTGCACGTGGAAGCCGTCAACGGAATGGACCCGGAACAGGCGGCAGAACGGTTGCACTTCCCCGCACTCACTCCTCTGTATCCCCAACGCAGGCTCCTCTTGGAGACAAGCCCGGACAAGCTCTCTACCCGCATCATGGATTTGATCACCCCGGTCGGATTGGGTCAACGCGGATTGATCGTGGCACAGCCCAAAGCGGGTAAAACCATGTTGTTAAAAGAGATTGCCAACAGCATTTCGACCAACTATCCGGATATTGAGTTGTTCGTGCTGTTGATCGACGAGCGTCCGGAGGAAGTGACGGACATGCAGCGTTCCGTCAAAGGGGAAGTGGTCAGCTCCACTTTCGATGAATTGCCGGAAAACCACATCAAAGTGGCCGAACTGGTGTTGGAACGGGCACAACGTTTGGTGGAGCACAAAAAAGACGTGGTCATTTTGTTGGACAGCATCACACGACTGGCTCGGGCGTACAATTTGGTGATTCCGCCGAGTGGACGGACATTGTCCGGCGGGATCGACCCGGCAGCTTTCCATCGGCCCAAGCGGTTCTTCGGTGCCGCTCGCAACATAGAAGAAGGCGGAAGCCTGACCATTTTGGCGACGGCGCTGATCGATACCGGTTCGCGGATGGACGATGTGATCTATGAAGAGTTCAAGGGAACTGGAAACCTGGAGTTGCATCTGGACCGGAAATTGGCCGAACGGCGTATTTTCCCGGCGATTGATATCCGTCGTTCCGGTACGCGTCGCGAAGAGCTGTTGCTCAGCAAATCGGAACTGGAAAAATTGTGGATGTTGCGGAAAACCATGCAGGACACGCCGGAATATATCGAAGCGTTTCTCCGCAAACTTGCCAGCACGAAGACGAATGCGGAGTTTTTGGCCACGCTGGAACCGCGTCCGCGTCGTTCCACAACAGCTTCCTGAGACTGACGGACCATATCGGGTTATAGGATTACATTGCCTCGCATAAACATGGTTTGGGATGAAATTTCCCGATCAACAAAATGCGAGGTGATGTGATGCCGGGTAAAACGGCATGGTTGGCTTCCTCTTTGTCAATCGCAACAGCTGGATGGATGTTGGGTGATACGCAATCCGCCCAAGCGGCAATGGATCTTCAGCCTAAAACGCCGCAATGGGCCAAGGAACATGTGGCACAGCAGGTGTTGTTTCAGTATTTGAGTCCCATTGTGACGATTGCACATGGGAATCTCGCTGCACAGGAGGAACTGCAGCCGCTATTATATGAAGTGAAAGACGGGGATACGCTCTACAGCATCAGTAAGCGATACGGTTTACCGTTTGAGCGCATTTCCCTTTTCAATCGTCTTCCGGACGCCAATCGATTACAGGTGGGGCAGAAGCTGAAACTCCCGCTGTCCAAAAAGTGGATACGCGTACAGGAAGGCCAAACCTTAAAGACGTTGGCCGAACAGTACAAAACCTCTCCGAACGTGATCGAAAGACTAAATCCCCATGTTGATCTGTCGGTAGAAGTGTATGTGGGTCAAGTGCTCGCCATGCCCATCCAATTGAAGGTGCCGTCACCTCCGGTCGAGCGGACATCGGTAAGAGTGCCGGTCAAGTCAAAATCAGGTGTGCTGGTGGCCAGTCGATCGCAAGCCGCGCAGGGGGTCATTTCGTTTCGGTGGCCTGTCGTCGGGCAAATCACCAGTCGTTTCGGATGGCGGAACGGACGGATGCACACCGGCATCGATATCTGGAATGAACAGCGTGAACGTTGTGTCATCCACTCGGCGTGGGGTGGAGTCGTGACACGAGCGGGCTATTCGAACGGGTATGGTAATCTGGTGATCATCGATCATGGGAACGGCTGGGTGACGTATTATGGGCACCTGAGTCGCATCACGGTCGCAAAAGGTCAATTTTTGGCAACCGGTTCTCCCTTGGGATACATGGGACAGACCGGTCACGCTACAGGCGTTCATCTTCACTTTGAAGTGCGTCGAGGCGGCAAGCCGATCGATCCATTAAGCGTTCTTCCATAAAACGAAGGGAATCATCGATATATTTCTTTTTTCTCTTGTGTTCAATCAGGACATCTCCTCGGTGGGGCAGTTAGGGATCCCGCACCCGATGGATGGCACCTCTTTCCGGTTGCAAGCAAAGGGTGATCGTGCTATAATAGCTCGTGTTTATGTGCGGAAGCCGATTCGCCATGTGAACAGCCGGCTGGGAAAGAGGTGAAAGTGAATGAAAATGGCGATTCATCCCGAATATAAATTGACGACTGTTACCTGTGCGTGTGGAAATACCTTTGAAACGGGTTCGACCAAGGAAAACCTCCGTGTTGACATCTGCTCGGAATGTCATCCTTTCTTCACGGGGAAACAAAAAATGGTCAACACGGGCGGACGTGTGGACCGCTTCAAAAAGAAATACAACCTCAGCTGATCCGTACGGTTCGAAACAGGCAAGCCGAGACGCTTGCCTGTTTCTTTTTTGCATGGAGGAACCGGACATCCTCATCGGGAATACATTGAGAGGTCAATCCGGTGGCAGGAGTTGTCAGGGATTTTTGCGTTGCAACGTCTCAATGAGACGGGCGGGCTGTGATACAATAGACTTCGCGACTTCAAACCAGACCTGGAGGAGAAGAACGGATGGAACACCATGTTCGGCACCGGGAAGGGTGGATCGAAGTCATCTGCGGGGGCATGTTCTCGGGCAAGAGTGAGGAGTTGATCCGGCGCGTACGAAGAGCGCGCATCGCCAAACAAAAAGTGGCGGTGTTCAAACCGGCGATCGATGATCGTTATCACCCGGAGGCGGTCACTTCGCACAACGGCGTACATACTGCGGCGGTTCCGGTTCGGAGCGCCAAGGCGATTATGGAACAGGTGACGGATGAGGTCAATGTGGTGGCCATCGATGAAGTGCAATTTTTCGAAGATGAAATTGTGGACATCTGCCAGCAGTTGGCCGATCGTGGGGTGCGTGTCATATGCGCCGGATTGGACCAGGATTTCCGTGGGCGGCCGTTTGGCCCCACTCCTACCTTGCTGGCATTGGCTGAATACGTGACCAAATTGCATGCGATCTGCGTCAAATGCGGCGGACCGGCGGGGCGGACCCAGCGTTTGGTCAACGGAAAGCCCGCTTCTTCGGAAGAGCCGGTCATCCAAGTTGGCGCCGAGGAGCAGTATGAGGCGCGTTGCCGCCATTGTCACGAAGTGGTGGAAGCAGAACAAACGGTGACACACAGATGAGAGCGGTCTCCGATTTCCGAACCCTTCTCCGCAGGCCAGTCGGGTTGGCTTAACGGGAAAATCAGATTTCATCAAAAAGAGGATTGGCTGTTTAACAGCCGAAAGCGGAGGGAGAGAGAAACGGCTCACCCAAAATCGCCGAGCGATTCAACCTCTTTGTCAGCAGTTTAGGCGCCCAGAACGGGCGCTGTTTTTATTTACGGACGTTTGGCGTACGGTTTCATATGGGATTTTCATCATACTCTGATATGATCAGTTTTGCGGTGTGATTTTGGAAAACAGAGGTGAAAGTATGCACGGTGATTCCTTAAAAGATAAGAACCGGTCCATATCTCCTTCCTTTTGGGTTCAAACCATTCCCAACGCGAAGGAAAGAAAATGGGTGATCACCGCTTCGGTCATCTCCGTCGCCACGGTCCTGTTCGCTGTTTGGCTGATTCCGGCGTTTGTATTGCCGTCTCATCCTTTGCACACCCTCAGTTTTGACGGTTTGCAGCGAAATTTTGGTTCGGTTGCCCGGATCGGCTTTTTCTTTACTGTTTCCATTTATCCGGTGTTTCTGTTGATTCGGTATCGGTTGATTCCTTCTGGATTGCGACCATGGTGGCAACGTTTGTCCATTATGGTGCGGCAGTGGCATGTGCCGATCGCTTTGCTAGCCGCAGGTGTGGTCACCATCCATGCTTACCTGGCTTTGTTGAACGGATTTCGCATCAATGGTGTATACCTGACTGGCGTGTTGGTGTATGTATGGTTCATTGTACTCGGATTGTTCGGCTTTTTGCGGTACCGAGGACGGGACAAGCAGTGGCACTTAATCCTGGGGTTGCTGTTTGTGGTGCTGTTCATGGTTCATGCGATGGTTTCCTGACATGGAAACATTTCTCTGGCCTGACTGTCGGGCGTGACTTGAGCCGTCCACTTTGCTGTGGCCACTAATTTTCCGTCGCATTGCGCACACTACCCCCAGGAGGTGGGTATGAATGCGACGGATAGGATGGTGGATCGGGACTTTGGTCGCGCTCAGTTTGGTATGCACTTCATGTGGGCCCGCCAATCGCGAAGGCACGGCGAAGAACGGGTCGGGTCATATTCGCTATGAGCGGGCTACGGACCGAAATGAGTTTCATCGCTTCAACCGGGACGACGGTTATATGGGCATCACCAACGCCAATCCCAATCTGCGGGTAGGAGACTGGTACACGCATACAGTGACGGGCGATATGCATCGTATGGCTCGGATGGCCAAGCAGGTGAGGGGAGTTCGTGACGCCAGGGTGGAGGTGTTGGGGGGCAACGCACAAGTCTCCATCATGCCCGAACCCGGCTTAACCGCAGCCGAGATGACGGCCGTCAAACAGGAGGTGTACCGCCGCCTGACGGTGGCCATGCCTCGTTATCACATCCACGTGCGTTGGCGAAGTGGCTGGTTGGAGTGGCTCAATCCGTTTCGGCAGTGAGTGTCCAGGTAAACGAAGGCCATCTCCCGATTGGGCGAAAAGCGCCGGAATGGATAAAGCAAAGCGTGCTTTGCCCGCGCCTGCGCTCCCGATTCAAGAACCCTGTGTTTTTACTACCTTGACGTACGGACGCGGATCGGGGGAGGGAGACGGCTGTTTACGGAACTTGATATGCAGTCTCAAAGGACCGGATTACCGGTCCTTTGTTGTTCAACGCAGAAATTGTGTCAATACACCTAAAGTGATGTTGTACGTCGCGTGTACGGCCATCGACGTGACGGTATTGTACCGACGTCGAATCCATCCCAACACCAGACCGAGAAGGAACACGATCAGCGTAGAGATGGACAGACCGTAATTGCTGTGGATAAACGAGAACAGAACGGAAGTGAAAAAAATCCCGAACCGTGGTTGCAAGGCGCCACGGAAGACGCTTTCTTCCCCCAATGCGGCCGCCAATCCCAGGGTGAGGATGCCTGGAATCGAGGAGAACAGCGGCCCGATGACTTGCTCAGTCACTTTTTCCACGTGCGGATCGACGGGGATACCGACTGCATATAGTAATTGTTCCACGACTTGGGCGACGACCACCATCACCAAACCGATGCCAACGCCCAATCCCAATTGGCGCATACTGGGCTTGACAATGCCGAGACGTTGCAATGCGTCACCGAATCGGCGGCGTGTCCACCAGCCTACACCGACCAAAGCGAGCAAGGCCAACAGGATATCCTGTACCCAGATGGAAGAGACGGTACCGGCGGTTGAGCGAGGCGCGGCTTCGTTCCACTTGGCGATGTTGTCCAGGCCGATTGCCACTGTTGCCATTAAATAGGCAAAGATCAGTGCCGACAACGACAAGGCTGCCGTATGAACCCGACTGGACGAATCGATGGGAATGAGGCGGGTAATCAGACGGCGGACGAACGGCAGTAATACGATAAGACCAGCCAGTGTCGTTACCATCACAACCACTTCAACTCGGTTCAACCCTTCCAACATGGCTGTATCGATGCGGGGGCCCGGCATGCCAGCCGGAATCGGAGTGGAAGCGGCGAGGGAAGTCAACAAGCTCAGCAGGCTTACCATCCCCAAAACCAACAAATGCAGCAGAACGAGCGAAAGATAACAGAAAACGGCCCACACCGTCCCTGTGCCGTTTGAATCGGACAAACGGTACCGGTCTGCCCGGTTGGCAAACCACATGATGATGAAGAGGGGCAGAAATAGCAGCAAGAGAACGATGATTTCCACTGTTTCACCCTTTCTTTGAATGAGGTGCTATTCATCAGTTTCCACTTTATTTTACCAACAAACGTTTATGCGATACAGAAAAGGGTGGTTCGATCTCCGGTATCATGGTTGTCCATTCCGTTGGATGAATCGGTATGATATTATAAAGTGATACGAGATCTGATCTTGGCATTTCCTTTCGGATTAGGAGTGAAGTATCCGTGTTGGACCGATTGGAATCCATCCGGGAGCGTTACGAAGAGCTGAGCCAATTGCTCTGCGATCCCCGGGTGATCAATAATCCTGAGTTGTTGCGAAAATATTCCAAGGAGCAAGCCGACTTGGAAGAGAAATATCAGGCTTATAACGAATACAAGCAGGTAATCGAACAACTGGGCGATGCCCGGGCCATGTTGCAGGAAAAACTGGACGACGAGATGTACGAACTGGTCAAGGCGGAAATTGACGAACTGAGCGACCGCAAGGAACAGCTGGAAGAGCGCTTGCGCATTCTGCTGTTGCCCAAGGATCCCAATGATGAGAAAAACGTGATCGTCGAAATCCGCGGAGCGGCCGGCGGCGAAGAGGCGGCATTGTTTGCGGCCGATTTGTTTCGGATGTACACCCGGTACGCCGAACGCCAAGGGTGGAAGACTGAAGTGCTGGATGCGAATCCCACCGGATTGGGCGGGTTTAAGGAGGTCATCTTTTCCGTCCAGGGACATGGTGCATACAGCCGGCTCAAGTATGAAAGCGGTGCGCATCGGGTTCAGCGGGTACCGGAGACGGAGTCGGGCGGTCGCATCCACACGTCGACTGCGACGGTGGCGGTATTACCCGAGGCGGAAGAAGTGGAAGTGGAGATTCACGAAAAAGATATCCGCATCGACACCTTCTGCTCCAGTGGGCCGGGCGGACAAAGCGTAAACACGACCAAATCGGCGGTGCGCATCACTCACTTGCCGACCGGTATTGTCGTCTCATGCCAAGACGAGAAGTCCCAAATCAAAAACCGGGAAAAGGCGATGCGCGTGTTGCGGGCCCGTTTGCTGGACAAAATGCGGCAAGAGGAGCATGCCAAACTGGCTGATGCCCGGAAGAGCCAAGTGGGTACGGGTGATCGGAGCGAACGGATCCGGACATACAACTTCCCGCAAAGTCGTGTGACCGACCACCGGATCGGTCTCACACTGCACAAATTGGATCAGGTGCTGGATGGCGAACTGGACGAGATCATCGATGCATTGACGCTGCATGAACAGGCGGAGCTGTTGAAAAAGGCGGAATGAGACCTCCTGTAGATATACGACGTGTCGAGAAACGGGAATAGCCTGGGAATTCAGCCCCATTTCCCGGAGTTTTCGCGTTGTGCGCCCACGTCTCAAGGCGGTATCGGAATTGTCCGATCTCATATCACCCCCTTGGGACGATGACCAAGACCGGGAGCTTCTGATTCGCCGCCTTAAGTTCTGCACTCGACGGGAAAACCGACCTATTTCCCACGAGCGACGCTTGTTGAAATAGGAGCAAGAGGGTAAACAGTACACCCGAGATCGCGAGTGTTGTTTCCGGACGTTTTGGAAGAGAAGGTGGAACATTGATGTCTACTTTTTCTAGCGTGAAAGAGGCTTACCGATGGGCGGCGGAACATCTGGGAGAACATGGGGAGTCAGCGTGGTTCGAATCCGAATTGCTGCTGCGGAGCGCATTGGGTTGGGACCGTACTCGTTTTTTCACCCAGTTGGACGAACCCTTGCCGGAGGAAGCGGCTGATCGTTTCCAAACGTGGGTGATGCGCGCTGCGTCAGGGGAACCACTGCAATATCTGATCGGTGAGCAGTCGTTTTTTGGTCGCTCGTTTTGCGTCGACCCTTCGGTGTTGATTCCCCGACCAGAGACGGAAGTCCTGGTGGAACGGGTATTGGTGGAGGCGGATCGGATTTTTGGACGCCACCCCATTCGTGTGGTTGATATCGGAACGGGCAGTGGCGCCATCGCCGTCACATTGGCGTGCGAGCGTCCGCATTGGGAAGTATGGGCCATCGACCTTTCTCCCGAAGCCCTTGCCACCGCACAAGCCAATGCGGAACGCCACGGGGTCAGAAATCGGATTGTGTGGCGGCAGGGGGATTTACTGGCGCCGCTGGCCACAACAGGAAAGCGTGCCCAGTTGATCGTTTCCAATCCCCCGTACATCCCCCGCGATGTGATTCCAACACTGGAAAAGCGAGTGCGTGATTTTGAACCAGTCTTGGCTTTGGACGGCGGTGCCGACGGGTTGGAGGTGTATCGACGCATCATCGGGCAGTTGCCCGGTGTGTTGGATAATCCGGCTTTGGTTGCATTTGAAGTGGGAGCGGGTCAAAGTGACGCGGTTTCCGCGATGCTTCAACAATTACCAATGGATGTGCGGGTGGATGTGACGAACGACTTGACGGGGATTCCGCGGGTCGTGTGTGCGAACATCCGAAAAAATCCGGCATGACGGCGATTAAATCCCCCTCAGCCTGTCCATACTGGTGGGTGAGAATGAGGAGGAGGTCGGCAGTCATGCCTTTATTACGAACTTATGGATGGATATTGGCGATCATTGTCTTCTGCACATGGGGTTGGCTTTGGATGGAAGACAAAGTATCGGATAGTGCGGTGATTAGTGTTGCGGCTCAGTCGACACCGCCCCAGCAAGGGGAGAAGAAACCTGTAATCCCCAAACAGGCAATTCGGTTGCGTATTTTGGCCAACAGCAACAGTGCGCAAGATCAGTGGCTGAAGCGACAGGTGCGCGATGCCGTGATCGCCGAGATCGGGACATGGGCACAGCGGCCGCGAAATATCGTGGAGGCACGTCAGGCCATTCGTTCACGCCTGCCGTTGTTCCATACGATCGCGGAACGAACCGTTCGACAACACGGGTATACCTACCCGGTGAAAGTCGATTTCGGTCTGGTTCCGTTTCCGACCAAACTGTACGGTGATCAGGTATATCCTGCCGGTTATTACGAAGCGTTGCGCATCACCATCGGAAAGGGTCAAGGAGATAATTGGTGGTGTGTCCTGTTTCCGCCATTGTGTTTCGTCGACATGAGCAATGGGGATGCCGTCCCCCAAACCAAGGAGCAGCGGCTCTCGGCGATGGGGACGAATGAAGTTTTGGCCGCTCCGGCACAGGAATCCTCCCAGTCCGAGGAAAAGCCAGTACAGGTGCGTTCCTTCCTGTGGGATTCGCTGAAGGATTTTTTCTCCGGATTATGGGATGCGGATCAGTGAGATGGAGGTTTTGACACTTCACAAGACGAAAACACCAGATCCTTTTCTTTGGTCGGCTTGGGCTGTCAGGAGGCTTCATCTGTAACGAAAAGGCTTACCCATACCTTGGGTTTTGTGCGGCAATGGGCAGAGTGGAGTAAAGGTGAGTGAAGAGAAACAGGAAAGAGGGAAATTCAGCGGCAGACTGCACATCGTGAGTCTCTCACCCCGTTCCAATCGGAACGGGGTTCTATTGTTTCTTTGGCGTGCATAGATTTCCAGTGATAGATTCACGGGAAAAGGAGAGGGTGGATTTATGCGCGTGCGATTGGCGCGGACGGGGGACCTCCCTGCCATCGTAGAAATGCTGGAAGGGGCGGGTTTGTATGCGGGCGGTGTGGACGAGCATGTACAACGCTTTTTGGTGGCGGAACGTCCAAATGCCCCCGAAAAAGAGAGACTGGCGGGTACGTTGGGCATGGAAGTGTATGGGCGATCCGGTTTGTTGCGCTCATTCGTGGTCGAACGGCAAGCGTGGAATCCTGATCTGGGCATTTCCATGTTCGGGGCGGCGATGGCATTGGCCAAACGGTTGCAATTGCTAGATTTGTTTTTACTGTCCAAGTCTGTTCATCCGCTGTTTTTGGCGTTGGGATTTCAACCTGTCGAATGGGACAAGGCACCCAGGGAGATGCGGGAATCCGATCATGTCCGGCAGATACGCGCCAATGCGGGAACATTGATGCGGCTGGACATGGGGGAGTATGATATCATGAAAGGGGAAATGGACAAAAAAGGGTGACGGCAGTGCGAGTAGAAACCAGAAGATGGATCATTGAACAACCGCACGCTTCGGTGGATGGGTTGAAACGGGAGATCGGCATTCGAGAAGCGGCCAGCATGTTGCAGGAGGGGAAATTGGTCGCATTCCCTACGGAAACCGTGTACGGATTGGGTGCAGATGCCCGGTCCGATGAAGCGGTCAAGAAAATCTTCCAGGCAAAAGGCCGGCCGAGTGACAACCCGCTGATCGTGCATATCGGCAAACGGGAACAGTTGGATGAGCTGGTTTCCACTTTGCCGGAGACAGGCCGGGTGTTGATCGAGCGGTTTTGGCCCGGTCCGTTGACCTTGATTCTTCCGCACCGGGGCACGGTTGCTCCTTCGGTGACTGCCGGGCTGGATACTGTCGGGGTGCGAATGCCCTCCCACCCGGTAGCCCTCGCTTTGCTCCAGGAGGCGGGGGTTCCGGTGGCAGCACCCAGCGCCAATCGATCCGGACGCCCCAGCCCGACGGAGGCTGAGCATGTATGGGAGGATCTCGCAGGAAAGATTGACGGGCTGCTCGATGGCGGCCCGGCGGGTGTCGGAGTGGAATCCACCGTTGTCGATGTGACGGAGAAGATTCCGATCTTACTTCGTCCGGGTGGCATTACATTGGAAGCGCTGAAGGACGCCGTTGGTGAGGTGCGGATAGATTCCGGGCTGCACGCGGAAGCGCAGCGCCCCCGGTCGCCGGGCATGAAATACCGCCACTATGCCCCGAACGGCGAGATGTGGTTGGTAGCAGGAGCGGAAGACGATATGATGCGCACCATTCAGCGGTTAGCTGATGATGCCACCGCACAGGGGCGCCGTGTCGGTATTTTGACCACGGATGAGCGATTGATGCGCTACGAAGCGGATTGGGTGATCTCCTGCGGCAGGCGGTCCGAACCCGAAAGCGTGGCCCGTGGTTTGTACGCCGCCTTGCGTCGGTTTGACGAATTGGGAGCTGATTATATTTTGGCGGAATCCTTCCCCATAGACGGGATCTGGTTTACGGTGATGAACCGCCTGCAGAAAGCGGCAGAAGGGCGTATCATCCATGCGGAGGAGTCAGAGTCAAGCTGAGGGGATTCCCAGCCAGACCGCTGACAAAGTGTTTGATTACTTTCCGGGTGCACTGTTTTCCCTCTCGCTTCTAAATGGCTGCGTTCAAAGGTCGTTCGCGGAAATACGGCCACCCTCTATTAGGGTAGCGGGTTCGGTTTCCTATCGAGTAACTTTTGCTGTTGCTACGGAGCAAGGATGCAATGTAGCCAGGAGAGCGGCTGATCAAGCCCTACTCAGCTTCGATTCGAAAAGCGCAGGAATCATTCGCGGGCCATTTCCATTCGGAAGCGTACTTTGCCCGCATCCTGCGTTCCCCAAACTCAAGCGGCCTAGATATAGCTTCTTTGCATGTAAGTTGAGCGCCGGGAATGTGAACGGACCGACTCATCAGAACCAACCTCTCGACCATTGTCAGCAGTCTCACGGGATCGCATTCCCGTCTTTTTTTCTTTGTACGGGAAAATGCAAGCCCCCTGCCTTTGTTCTTTTTCCGGTTTGAACCGCATATCCATGTGAAGACTAGCGGGACAGGCACGGGGGAGGAGATGACGTGAGTCTTTCCTTGCCGCAATGGGGACAATGGATGACCTTGGTTTTGATTGCCGTCGCATTGGGCATGGATGCGTTCTCCCTCGGTGTGGGATTGGGATTGAGGGGAATCCGCCGTTCTAGGGCACTCAAGATCAGTGGTATCATCGGAATGTTTCACGTGTTACTCCCTTTATTTGGGATGTGGCTGGGGCGATATGTCAGTGTCCTTGTCGGGAATCTCGCCGCGATGGTAGGCGGTGGTCTGTTGTGTTTTCTCGGTGTCAACATGCTGGTGCAGGGATTCCGGGGATCGGACGAGTGTACGGTGCTGCATCACAATTCTTTTTGGGGTATGATGCTGTTTGCGTTGAGCGTCAGTCTGGATTCACTTTCAGCTGGGTTGTCGTTGGGGTTGTTTCACAGCAACGTGATCGGAGCGGCGCTGTTGTCCGGTGTATCGGGCGGAACCCTGGGCATTTTGGGCATGGCGGCAGGTCGTCGGGCTGGCGCTTGGATTGGGGAATACGGCGAAATTTTCGGCGGAGCGATCCTGTTGTATCTGGGTGTGCATTTCCTATGGTGAGGGGCGCTCGGGATGAATGAGGCGCTGTTTTTCAGCATGTGCTCCGGTTTGACGACGGTGGCGGGTGCAGCCATGGTGATCGGGAGGGAGAAGCCGTTTTCCGAGCGCGGATTGGCAGCGGCATTGGGATTGTCCGCTGGTGCATTGACATTTGTGGCGTTGTTGCACCTGTTTCCGTTGGTGTGGAACTGGGGCTCTTGGCCTCATATTATGATGGGAAGTTCATTGGGCTTGCTGTGGATGTTGCTGTTTCATCGCCACAGTTCACCGACGTCTTTCGAGTCATCCGAGGATGGAATGAGGCGGGTCGGCAATGTGATGGCTGTCGCTGTCATTTTACACAACATTCCTGAGGGAGCTGCCATCGGAGTCGGGTTTGATCTTCATACGGAAACGGGAATCGCCCTAGTGATCGCACTGACACTGCACAATGTACCCGAGGGCATTGGCATGGCTTTGCCGATGATGGCGGCACGTCGCCCACGCATGATGGTGCTGGCTTACAGTCTCCTTGCCGGTGGTGCTCTGCCGGTCGGAACCTGGATGGGAACAGGATGGTGGCGAGACGCCCCGAATGTGATTGCGGTGGGGCTCATGCTGGCAATTACGGTGATGATGGGGATGATGGTGCGTGAAGTGGCACCCCGGGCATGGATATTGGATCGCAAGTGGGCATTGGGCGGGGCAATCTGTGGTATGTTTTTGATGTATACGATCCACGTCATTCATTGATAATGGGAAGACAGGGGGTGAACGGGTGAAACGCATCTTGTTCGTTTGTACGGGAAATACCTGTCGCAGTCCGATGGCTGAAGCCCTGTTTCGCCGGTTGGCACAGGAAGCGGGTTTGGAAGTGGAGGTGCGTTCCGCCGGCGTGTCCGCGATGGAAGGGATGTCAGCTTCCCGTCATGCCGTTGAGGTATTGAAGCAAAAAGGCATTGATCATGATCACCGGTCGCGCTCGCTTCAACCTGAACTGGTGGAGTGGGCTGATTTGATCCTGACCATGACCATGGGACACAAGCAAATGTTGACCGCTTACTATCCCCAGACTGTCGGCAAGGCGTATACACTGAAAGAATATGTGCTGTCTGACGGAGATACGGAAGCGTTGATCCGGGAGTTGGACGGGGTACGGGCGGAACTGGCCACCAAGGAGGCATTGGGACAGAAAAAGTCTGATGACGATGCATTGCGTTCCCTGCGGAAGCGAGAGGAGCAGTTACTGACCCAATTGCAGGAGCGGTTGGGTGACTTAGATGTGGCTGATCCGTTCGGAGGATCGGTGGAAGTGTATGAGCAGTGCGCCGAAGAATTGGAAGGACTGCTGAAACGGTTGATTGACCGTCTGCGAGGAGAGACGACGTAGCGGGGCTGAAGTTGTTCGCTGACGCGGATTCCCGTAAACCGTAAAGAGAGAGTTCACAAAGCCGGATGCAATGCGGGAGCCGTTTTCCAACCGTCGCATAAGCGGTGGGAAGGCAGCTCCCGCATTTCATGTAACGGAAGCGGGGCGAGCGAGAATATTTCCCAGGAAAGGTCGCCCTACCTCGCAGAGCAGCAACCGGGTATACTATGATCGTAGAGGATGAATAACAGGAGGCGGTCGAATGCGTGTGATTATCGGTTCGGATCATGGCGGTTACCGTTTGAAGGAAGAAATTAAGCAATGGTTGCAAGAAAAGGGGATCGCCTTCGAAGATGTGGGATGTGATTGTCCGGATTCCGTCGATTATCCCGACTACGCGCAGCCGGTGGCCGAACGGGTAGCCAAAGGGGAATTCGATCGGGGCATCCTCGTCTGCGGGACGGGAATCGGAATGTCGATCGCGGCAAACAAGGTGAAGGGTGTTCGCTGCGCTGTGGTGAGCGACACTTTTTCCGCTCGGATGAGTCGGGAGCACAATGACGCCAATGTGTTGGCAATCGGTGAGCGAGTCGTCGGCCCCGGGCTGGCACGGGAGATCGTGGAGGTGTTCCTGGAGACGGAATTCGCGGGGGGACGCCATCAACGCCGGGTAGAAAAGATCGGAGCGTTGGAGGAGTGAGTGGGACATGAGTGAGGCCAAACCGGATCTCTTCACTCCCGGGCAGGTCGTGCGGTTGGTAGATGAATTGGTAGACGAAAAGCCGTTAGATGAACGTCATCTGTTGGTGGTAGGTGTCAGTACCAGCGAGGTGATCGGAAAGCGGATCGGTACCGCGGGGAATGACGAAGTAGCTCAGGCCATCTTCCAAGAATTGATGGAAGCGCAACAGAAGTACGGCTTTCATCTTGCATTCCAATGTTGTGAGCACCTCAACCGGGCCTTGGTGGTTCGCAGGGAAACCATGGAGCGGTTTCAATTGGAAGAGGTGACGGTCGTTCCCGTACCGAAAGCGGGCGGTGCGATGGCTGCGTATGCCTACCGCCATCTGGATGAAGCTGTCATAGTGGAAAGTGTGCGTGCCGATGCCGGGATCGACATCGGTGACACATTGATCGGCATGCACTTGAAGCCGGTAGCAGTACCGGTGCGTCCCAGTTGTCGGCAGATCGGGGAAGCACATGTGACGATGGCCAAAACACGCCCCAAATTGATTGGCGGTGCCCGTGCGGTTTATACTTTGTAACCATGACCATACCGTGATCAAATGGGGACAAGCTTTCTATTTCCACTTTGTCGGAAGTGCCGGACATGATAAGATAGTGAACGAATGGCCACGCGAAAAAGGAGGAGAATTCGGTGCTGGAACACATTCGGCAAACAGATCCGGAAACGGCGGAAGCCATCGCAAGCGAGTTGGCCCGTCAACAAGGAAAAATTGAACTGATTGCGTCTGAAAACTTTGTCAGCAGTGCGGTGCTGGAAGCGTTGGGAACCGTGCTTACCAACAAATACGCCGAAGGGTATCCCGGAAAGCGGTACTACGGCGGTTGCGAATATGTGGACATCGTGGAAGACCTGGCCCGTGAGCGGGCGAAAAAGCTGTTCGGTGCAGAACATGCCAACGTGCAACCGCACTCGGGTGCGCAAGCCAATATGGCTGTCTATTTCTCCGTGTTGGAACCCGGTGATACAGTATTGGGGATGAACCTGGCCCACGGCGGACATTTGACCCACGGCAGTCCGGTCAACTTTTCCGGGAAATTGTACAAGTTTGTTGCCTATGGTGTCGATCCCGAAACGCATCGGATCGATTATGAAGAAGTGCGTCGCTTGGCTCTCGAACACAAACCGAAATTGCTCGTCGCCGGCGCCAGTGCCTATCCGCGGACGATCGACTTCGCCAAGCTGCGGGAGATCGCCGATGAAGCAGGTTGCCTGTTGATGGTCGATATGGCGCACATCGCTGGTTTGGTGGCGACAGGACATCATCCCAACCCGGTTCCCTATGCCGATTTCGTCACGACCACCACACACAAAACGTTGCGCGGCCCCCGTGGCGGTATGATTTTGTGCAAGGAGAAATACGCCAAACAGATTGATAAGTCGATCTTCCCCGGCATTCAAGGTGGTCCGTTGATGCATGTGATCGCGGCCAAGGCGGTGGCTTTTGCCGAGGCACTTTCCGATTCGTTCAAAGACTACTCGGCCAGGGTTGTCAACAATGCGTCCCGTTTGGCGCAAGCGCTGATCGAACGCGGATTCCAACTGATTTCCGGCGGTACGGACAACCACTTGATCCTGATCGATGTCCGCAACTTAAAACTGACCGGGAAACAGGCGGAACACCTCTTGGATGAAGTGGGGATCACCGTCAACAAAAACGCTATTCCCTTCGACCCGGAGAGTCCGTTTGTCACCAGCGGTATCCGGATCGGTACACCGGCGGTAACGACACGGGGAATGGATGAGGAAGCGATGGAAGAAATCGCCGACATCATGTCGTTGGTCCTGAAAAATCCGGATGACGCCCAAGCACAAGAACAAGCGCGTCAACGTGTGGCCCGATTGACCGAAAAGTTCCCGTTGTATCCGGACTTGAAGGCGTAAACCCCATACCGAATTTTGTCAAGAGAGACATGCCGTATGATGTGGCAGTCAGGGTGTTGACAACGTTCACGAGGTGCCGATTTCCCGTCTCTGTGTCGGGCAAATCGATCAAAACGCACAAGCCCTGCCAGGCTTCGATTCGGAAAGCGCAGGAATTCATTCGCGTTCAATTTTCTGCTCCATCCTGCGCTCTCCTGTTCGGAGCGGCAAAAAACGAGCTTCCCTGCAGGGCGCAGGTGGAGCGATCCGGGAAAGCGAGCGGACCAACTCATTAAATACAAGCTCGACCAGTTTGCCAGCGGTCTCCCTGCCGTATAATGCGGCAGGCTTTTTTTGGGAAGATTCCCACCCACTGTCGAATGGACAAACGGTCCGGAAGACTTGTACAATGTGGAAGGAATCCGAAGGGGAGTGAACGATCATGGGACATGTTTATGTGTTTGATCATCCGTTGATTCAACACAAATTGACCTATATACGTGACAAGCGAACGGGCACGAAAGAGTTTCGTGAACTGGTGGAAGAAGTGTCAACGCTGATGGCTTATGAGATTACACGGGACATGCCGTTGGAGGAAGTGACCGTGGAAACACCGGTAGCGCCGGCCAAGTGCAAGGTGCTTTCTGGCAAAAAACTGGGATTGGTGCCAATTCTGCGGGCCGGTTTGGGTATGGTGGACGGCATTTTGCGTCTGATCCCGACGGCGAAAGTAGGGCATCTGGGTTTGTACCGTGATCCGGAAACCCTGGAGCCGGTCCAGTACTACTCCAAAATGCCGTCGGACATCGGGGAGCGCGATCTGATCGTAATTGACCCGATGTTGGCCACAGGTGGTTCTGCTGCTGCGGCTCTGCGCATCTTGAAAGAAATGGGCGCACGCAATATGAAATTGATGTGTTTGATCGCCGCGCCGGAAGGGATCGAACGCGTTCAAAGCGAGCATGATGATGTGGACATCTATGTCGCGGCGGTGGATGAGAAGCTGAATGAGAAAAGCTATATCGTCCCCGGCTTGGGAGATGCAGGTGACCGTTTGTTTGGTACGAAATGAAAGATCGACAACGCAGTTGACAAACGGATGGTAAGTAGAAGCCATTTCAAAAAGAGTGATTATGCAGGGGCGAGTTTTTCCGGGTGAGCCACCCTTAGGAGCCGCAAAGCGGAGGAACGGACCACGAGGAGAAACGCGGATGAGATGTTTGAGCAATAGCGAGTTTTTCCCGTTCCCGTGGCCCGTTTCGAAGCGGACATTTGTTGCCTCCTTGCAGGGCGACTGGCGGAGTGAGCCAGAAAAACAATTGCAAAACGCGGTTTTTGAAATAAGCCCTCAAAACCGCCTTCTGGCCAAACGGCATCACAAGGACACGGAGAGAAGATGGGAGACAGCGTCTAGCGCATCTGGTCATGTATCAGGCTGAACCGTTTTCCTGACGAGCCAGTACCTAAGCCCTATTGAGCGAAGAACCGGGAAAGAGCGGCAAAGCATACATTGTTTGCTCCCCGCGCTTCCCGGTTCAAAGTCGAGTGGACGTGCTCACACCGACGGTTTCCTAGACTATCGACATCCCATATTGGGCAAACTGATAGGAAAAAAGAGGGTGCTGTTCACGGGGGAACTGATGGAGTGGATAGTGAAAGGGATTCTTTACCATTCCACCCTGCAGAAACAACCGCCGCCAGCGTTTGGATCAGTTGATCAAAATGTGACTTTTTGTTCAAAAATGCGTCCGCGAAAGCGTTGACAACGGTTGTTGAGCTTCGATAGTATATACGGGGAACATTGTGACCGTTCTGAGAAAAACAATACCCACTGAGATTTTGGCAAGTTACATTCTGTCACAATTCTCCCCCGGAGAGACTGTAAGCGGAGGGGGATTTTGTGAAAAAAAGCACAGATAACCCCTGGCAAATGA
This sequence comes from Polycladomyces subterraneus, assembly GCF_030433435.1. Taxonomy (NCBI): domain Bacteria; kingdom Bacillati; phylum Bacillota; class Bacilli; order Caryophanales; family Thermoactinomycetaceae; genus Polycladomyces; species Polycladomyces subterraneus. The sequence continues at coordinate 103,759 of NZ_JANRHH010000013.1, read as the reverse complement.
TTGGACTGATCGGCACGATCGGCATGGAAGTAGTTCTGATGATGCTCGGGGGTGGTTGGTTGGGGCGCATGTTAGACACCCGCTGGCACACCCAACCTGTCCTCTTGATAACCGGTGTGATGTTGGGCCTTGTATTGGGTATCGCCAGTGCTGTCTATACCATCAAGGCTTTACTAAGGGAATGACTCCAAATGGGCGTGCAAGACCTCTACCGCCGTCAAACGGCCATTCTCACCTCTATCTTTTTAGCTCTCGTTTTTCTCTTGTGGTGGGTGACGCCGTGGAAGTCGTTTTTAGCGGGCTTTTTTATGGGCGGGGTGGCCGGTTTGTACAATGCTCTCTACCTGATCCGCAAACTTCGCCTCATGGATGAACAGCCCATGTCCGCCGTGTCTGGTAAGCGGCGCGTCAACACGGGATTGGCCAACCGGTTTTTGATGGCGGCGTTTCCAATGTTGCTGGCTGTCCGGTTTCCCGAGTGGATCGATTACCGGTCCGTCCTGCTGGGGTTACCGGTTCCTTATATTCTCCTCATCGCCGTGGGATTGCGGCACACTCAGCGCCAATTTTCCAGAGAAAAGAGGTGAGAGATGGGATGGAGCTTACGCCGAAGATTCACCTTTTTGGCCTCACGTTTGATGTGGCTGTGATGATTGCCACTGTCGTCACTTGCGTCGTGGTCTTTCTGATCGCGGTATGGGGCACGCGTGGACGAGACATCCGCCCGACGAAAATGCAGAACTTCGTGGAAATGCTCATCGAATTCGTTCGTGGCGTCGCCCGCACCGGTTTAGATCAGAAGACGGCGGAGAAATATGTGGGGTTCGCCTTTACGCTCTTTTTGTTTATGTTTGTGGCCAACCAGCTGGGCCTGATCCTCAACATCAGTACGGAAGCGCATCACGCTATTCCGGCACTTGGGATCGAGGAAGGAAAGCATTATGCCTGGTGGAAATCGCCTACTGCGGATATCAACATCCCGGTTGTCATGGCGGTCACCATCACGTTGTTCGCCCATTATATGGGGATCCGCTCGGGAGCCAAGCGGTATGTGAAGCATTATTTTGAACCGTTCGCTCCGATGGTGGTGATGCACATCATCGACGAGATCGCGAAACCGGTGACCCATGCCTTGCGTTTGTGGGGGAACATTTTCGCGGGGGAAGTGTTGATCCTGATCATGGTGAAGGCCGGTGCGATTGGTTCATTACCGCTGTTGCCGTGGTTGGCGTATTCGTTGTTTGTCGGCACGGTGCAAGCGTATGTGTTCACGGTCTTGGCCATTGTCTACATCGGGCAAAAAGTATCCCATGATCATTAATACACGATGGAGATTAAAGCCAGATTAAAAACGGTTTGATCCGAATAGATTTTGAAAAATTTTATCGAGAGATTCAAAGGAGGAATTTACTTATGACCACCACGATTGCTGCTGCTATCATGTTGGGTCTGGCCGCTGTCGGCGCTGGGATCGGAAACTCTTTGGTATATGGACGTTATTTGGAAGGCATTGCTCGTCAGCCGGAAGCGCGGGGTACCCTGTTCGGTCAAATGATCATCGGGATCGCGTTCGTCGAAGCGTTGCCGATTATCTCCGTTGCCTTCGGTATGTTGGTTCTCTTCGGGATCTTGGGTAAATAATGCGGTCTTCCGACATGAAGGCGGGGTAGGGCCCTCTACCCCGCCCAAATTGCTGTACTCATACGCACATCCGGTGGCGTTCAGCACGGTTTGAAGGGAGTGACTCGGTGTGTTGAAGCTGGAGTTGGGTACCATGCTGTTCCAGTTGGTCGCCTTCCTCGTATTGATGGGGTTGTTGATCCGCTTCGCGCTTCGCCCGGTCATGGGTGTGATGGAAAAGCGCCAAGCATATATCGATGAACAGATTGACACGGCGGAAAAAAACCGCGCCGAAGCGGAACGGCTGGTCGCGCAGCAGCGCGAGGAACTGGAAAAAGCGCGCAAAGAAGCACGTGAACTGTTGGAGCGTGCCAAGGTACAGAAAGAACGCGAAGCTGAAGCGATCATCAAGGAAGCCCAGGAGCGGGCGGAACGGATGATTCAAGAAGCAACCAACGAAATTGCCCGCGAGAAGGAAAAAGCGCTGGCCGAATTGCGGGATCAGGTCGGTCAGTTGGCCATACTCTTGGCCTCCAAAGTGATGGAGAAGGAAATTGATGCGAAACAGCAATCCAAATTGGTGGATCGCTATCTTCAACAGGTAGGCGAACTGCAATGAGTCAATCGGTGGTAGCCAAGCGATACGCGCGCGCTTTGTTCGAGGTGGCCAGCGAGAAACAGTTGCTGGATCAGGTGGAGCAGGAATTGTTCACCGTGGTCCAAACGCTGGAAGAAAACAGCGAATTTCGTGAATGGCTGGCGCATCCGTATGTGGCGGAAGAAGCGAAAAAAGAGCTGCTGGAACGCATCTTCAGCGAGCTGTCCGAGCCGACGAAGAACCTTCTCTTCCTCTTGATCGACCGGGGACGGCAATCGGCGATCGGCAAAATCGCGGAGGAATACCGCGTGTTGGCCAATGAATCGCGCGGTGTGGCGGATGCGATTGTGACGACGCCGCGGAAGATGACGGTCAAAGATAAAAAACGATTGATCGCCCTTTTCAAGGAACTGATCGGGAAAGAGCTCTCCATCACCAACGTGGTGGATTCCGATATTTTGGGCGGGGTGATCGTACGGGTCGGCGACCGCTTGTACGACGGCAGCCTGAAGACAAAACTGGACCGTTTCCAGCAACAGCTGAGCGGAGCCCGTATGCGTTGAAGAATGGACTTGGACAGATAGGGGTGAAAACGGTTTATGAGCATCAAACCGGAAGAGATCAGTTCGCTCATTAAGCAGCAGATCGAACAATACCGGTCTGAAATCGAAGTGGCCGATGTCGGAACCGTCATTCAAGTCGGCGACGGGATCGCCCGCGTCTACGGCCTGCAAAAAGTGATGGCGGGCGAGTTGCTTGAGTTCGCCAACGGCGTCATGGGTATGGCGCTCAACTTGGAAGAAGACCACGTCGGGGTGGTTATCCTCGGACCGTACACCGGTATCCGCGAAGGTGACCAAGTGAAGCGGACCGGCCGCATCATGGAAGTGCCGGTGGGTGAAGCCTTGCTGGGCCGTGTGGTCAACCCGCTGGGTCAACCGTTGGATGGGAAAGGTCCGATCGAAACGACCGAATTCCGTCCGGTGGAATCGGAAGCTCCGGGCGTCATCGACCGGAAATCGGTGCATGAACCGCTGCAAACGGGGATCAAAGCGATCGACGCGATGGTGCCGATCGGCCGCGGTCAGCGGGAGCTGATCATCGGTGACCGGCAAACGGGGAAAACGACGATCGCGATTGACACGATTATCAACCAAAAAGACCAAGACGTCATTTGTATCTATGTTGCCATCGGGCAAAAACAATCCACCGTGGTCGGCGTGGTGGAAAAACTGCGTCGTTTCGGTGCGATGGACTACACCATCGTCGTCTCCGCGACGGCTTCGGACCCGGCGCCGCTGTTGTTCCTGGCTCCGTATGCGGGTTGCGCGATGGGCGAGTACTTCATGTACAAAGGCAAACACGTGCTGGTTGTATACGACGACCTGACCAAGCAGGCGGCCGCCTATCGGGAACTGTCCTTGTTGCTCCGTCGTCCGCCGGGCCGTGAAGCGTACCCGGGTGACGTCTTCTACCTGCACTCCCGTTTGTTGGAGCGCGCCGCCAAACTGAGCGACGAAAAAGGCGGCGGTTCGCTGACGGCTTTGCCGTTCATTGAAACGCAGGCCGGTGACGTTTCCGCCTATATTCCGACTAACGTGATCTCGATCACTGACGGTCAGATCTTCTTGGAGTCCGACCTGTTCTACTCCGGTATTCGTCCGGCTGTGAACTCCGGGATTTCGGTGTCCCGTGTAGGGGGCTCTGCACAGATCAAAGCGATGAAAAAGGTGGCCGGTACCTTGCGTCTGGACCTGTCGCAGTACCGTGAGCTGGCCGCTTTTGCCCAGTTCGGATCTGACCTGGACAAAGCGACCCAAGCCCGACTCGCCCGCGGGGAGCGCGTGGTGGAAATCCTCAAGCAGGATGAACACCAACCGATGCCGGTGGAGAAACAAGTCGTCTCCATCTACGCCGTGACCAAAGGGTATCTGGATGACATTCCGGTGGCGGATATTCGCCGCTTTGAAAAAGAGTTCCATGACTATCTGGACAGCGAAGGCAAAGAAGTCCTGCAAGGCATCCGCGAGAAAAAGGAACTGACCAAAGAGATCGAGGAAAACCTGAAAAAAGCCTTGGAAACGTTCAAAAAAGGTTTCGTCACTTCGGAGCAATAATCAACAGCGATCCGAACTTCCCCGGTGTCCGGTCCGCTCGTGGATAACGGGCGGAACCGGGACACCGTCGGCAGAAAGGCGGTGAAGATGCGTGAAGAACAAACGGGAAATCAAACGCCGGATCCGCTCGGTTCAAAACACCAGACAAATCACCAAAGCGATGGAGATGGTTGATGCGGCCAAACTGCGTCGCGCGCAGGAGCGGGTTCAAGCGGCGCGTCCGTATGTGGAGAAAATGCGCGAAGTGATCGCAAACATCGCAGCCGGCACCTCTGCGAAGCACCCGATGCTCGTTTCTCGGGAAGTGAAGAAAACCGGCTACCTGATCATCACGTCGGATCGCGGACTGGCCGGTGGATTCAACAGTAACCTGCTTCGCAAATTGGTGCAAACCGTGCGCGAAAGGCATCAAAGCTCGGATGAGTATGTGATTTTCGTAATCGGGCGCAAAGGGCGTGACTTCTTGAAACGCCGGAAGTATCCGGTGATCGGAGAAGTGGTGGGTCTGCCGGATTCGCCGACCTTCGCGGACATCAAGCAGATCGCCCGCCGCGCGGTGCAGTTTTATGCGGAGGAGAAGTACGACAAGCTGGTTCTTCTCTACAACGAATTTATCAACCCGGTCACCCAGCGTCCGGTGGAGAAACAATTGCTCCCGTTGGAGAGCATCAGCTTGGAGGGTCAGGCGCGGACCCTTTATGAATACGAACCGGATGAAGAAGAAGTACTGGCGGAACTGTTGCCGCGTTATGCCGAGACGCTCATTTTCAGCGCACTGTTGGAGTCCAAAGCGAGTGAGCACGGTGCCCGGATGACCGCGATGGGTAATGCGACTGACAATGCGACCGAGATGATCGCCAATTTGACCCTGCAATACAACCGGGCACGTCAAGCCGCGATCACGCAGGAAATCGCCGAAATCGTCGCCGGAGCCAACGCATTGTCCTGATCAACCCTGCGATCTACGCAGTTTGGATAAAGTACGGAATGAGTGTATCCCATCTGAAGCTGAGGAGGGAAACTGATGAGCACTGGACGCGTCGTACAGGTGATGGGTCCCGTTGTAGATATCCAGTTTGAGCGGGGCCATCTGCCTGAGATTTATAACGCGATCAAAATCGAACACAAAGCGGAGTCCAGCGGCGAACGGGACATCAACCTGGTGGTGGAAGCTGCCGTTCACCTGGGTGACAACATCGTTCGTTGCGTGGCCATGTCCTCCACCGACGGTTTGGTACGGGGCATGAAAGCGGTGGACACCGGTGCACCGATCTCGGTACCGGTGGGCAAAGCCACCTTGGGCCGTGTGTTCAATGTATTGGGAGAGCCGATTGACGAGGCGGGTGAAGTGAAAGCGGAAGAGCGTCATCCGATTCACCGTCCGGCCCCGAGTTTTGAAGAACAATCCACACAAGAAGAAATGCTGGAAACGGGGATCAAGGTTGTGGACCTCCTGGCCCCGTACGCCAAGGGTGGTAAGATCGGTCTCTTCGGTGGTGCCGGTGTAGGGAAAACCGTCTTGATCCAAGAGCTGATCCACAACGTCGCGCAGGAGCACGGCGGTTTGTCCGTGTTTGCCGGCGTGGGTGAGCGGACCCGCGAAGGGAACGACCTGTACCACGAGATGAAAGACTCAGGCGTTATCAGCAAAACGGCCATGGTGTTCGGCCAGATGAACGAACCGCCGGGGGCCCGTCTACGCGTGGCGCTGACCGGTCTGACGATGGCAGAGTACTTCCGGGATACCGAAGGACAGGACGTGCTCTTGTTCATCGACAACATCTTCCGGTTTACGCAGGCCGGTTCCGAAGTGTCCGCGTTGCTCGGCCGGATGCCGTCCGCCGTGGGTTATCAGCCGACGCTGGCAACCGAGATGGGTCAGCTGCAAGAGCGGATCACCTCGACCAAACACGGTTCGGTCACCTCGATCCAAGCGATCTACGTGCCGGCCGACGACTACACCGACCCGGCTCCGGCCACCACGTTCGCACACTTGGACGCGACGACCAACTTGGAGCGGAAGTTGGCCGAAAAAGGGATTTATCCGGCGGTGGACCCGTTGGCATCCACGTCGCGGATTCTAACCCCGGCCGTGGTGGGTCGCGAACACTACGAAGTGGCACGTGGCGTACAGCAAATTCTGCAGCGTTACAAAGAACTGCAGGACATCATCGCCATCCTGGGTATGGACGAGTTGTCCGACGACGACAAACTGATCGTTGCCCGGGCGCGTCGGATCGAGAAATTCCTGTCGCAACCGTTCCACGTTGCCGAGCAGTTCACCGGTATGCCGGGTAAATACGTACCGGTCAAAGAAACGGTGCGCGGATTCAAAGAAATTCTGGAAGGCAAACACGACGACCTGCCGGAAGACGCCTTCTACATGGTGGGCACGATCGACGAAGCCGTGGAAAAGGCGAAACAACTCGCCTAAGATGCGTAAAAGGAGCGGGTGTCCATGAGTACGATCCAATTGGACATCGTCACCCCCGAGCGGAAAGTCTTTTCCGACGAGGTGGAGATGGTGATCACCCGGGCCGCTGAAGGGGACATCGGGATTTTGCCCAAGCACGCTCCCTTTGTGAGCCCCTTGGACGTCACTGTCGTACGCATCAAAAAAGATGGCAACGAACGCCAAGTGGCTGTGAGCCGCGGCTTCTTGGAAGTGCGTCCGGAAAAGGTGACCGTGCTGGCTGAGGCAGCGGAGTTGGCCGAAGAAATCGACGTCGAGCGGGCGAAAGCCGCCAAGGAACGGGCGGAGCGACGTCTCGCCGAAGGTTCGCCCGATCTCGACCGTGCTCGCGCGGAATATGCGTTGCGCCGCGCTGAAAACCGCCTCAATGTGGCCCGGCCCGGAGATAACAGGAAATAGAGAACGCAAAAAAACTGCCGGTCTTACGCCGGCAGTTTTTTTGTGGAGACTGCTGGTAACTCGTTCACATTGAAAAGAATCAAAGACACTCCCTTGGGTCGCCGTGGCTTCTTGCTTCATGATGGTAACACACATTCACGATGCTTCGTCCCAGGGTATGTCGGACCCATATCGTCCGCACTGCTATCCTATCTCGCCATCTACGCCCTCTCAGAAAGCAGATCATAGCCGCTTGGAACCGACCAAGTACGTTTTGATTGGAGAAAATCTCCATCGATGGGTTTCATGCACTTTCGGTTCCCCGTTCAGTCAGACTTAGATCGCCGCGTACCAGGAAATTATACCTTCTCGGAATTACCAGACATGCTCTGGACTGGGTGACATCGTTTCACGCATTTTCGCTCGCATAGCAGCTTTAGGGGCTCGCACTCTTTTAGAGGACGGCTATGAAATTCGAGTGTGGAATTGGAAATCGGAGTCCCGCGGACTTTGTCATCCATCTGTTAACGGTCCGTTCAGTGGCTTTGCTTTAAGCGTGTGAGTTGAAAGTGATCCGATGTAGCCATCGTAACACCGGCGGCAGCATGATGATCATCGCGAGAACACGTAGCACCTGCACAGCGACGACGAATGTGGCATCCGCATGGAAACTGATCGAAGTGGCCGCCATTTCAGCAACGCCACCCGGTGCCATGGCAAACAAGGAAGTGGTCAGCGGAATATTCGTACTTCGAGATGATGAACGCACAAATCACCATGACCAACAACATGATGAATGATGTGACGCTGCCCACCAGAGCCGCCGACTTGACCTCCATCAATAGGTGTTTGTTCACCTTGGTACCGATGCTGGTACCGATCAACACTTGGGCTGCGTAGAAAAACGCATCTGTCCACCAGGGATGCAGATCGTGCCCGAACCAGACAGAGCCGGCGGTTTGAGCGAGTGCTGTTCCCAGCATGCCACCTGTCAGCAAGGGAGCCGGAAATTTCAGCCAGCCATTTACCTGCGATGGCTGCGATCCAGGCTGAACCGGCCAATACAATCGTCATCCACAATGATCCAGTGTCTGTTTGGGCAGTTACGACATGTCCGGAAGGGTGACCGACATAGATGAATGCCAAAAGCGGGACAATGCTGACCACAAGAGAGAGGCGAATCAGCTGCACCATGCTGACCACAATCGGATTGGCCCCCATCTCTTCTGCCAGACTCGGCATGGTTGACATTCCACCCAGGGTGGAGGCGAACATGCCGGTTAGTAGATCCGTACGGCTATATCGCCATAAAGCCCATCCGCAGCATAGCGAAACTCCGAAGGAAATGATCAATACAACGATGATAATCGGGCCGTTTTCAAACAAGGTCATCCAAATCGAGCGATTCACCTGTTTTCCCAACTCAATCGCCAACAGCAGCTGCCCCGCGTTTTGCCAAAACGCCGGAATTTCTTTTCGCTGATCCGTATAAAACCAGTGTGGCTTCCAAAAAGTCAACATGGCGGAAACCAACAATGCCCCTACCATCCACCCGGCAGATAGATCGGTCAATGCCACCAGCCACCCGCCGATTCCCCCGATTATGATCAGTCCCGCATGTCGCCCGTTTTCCTTTGTAAATAAATGGCGCACAGAATCCCCCTTTCTTGAATGGAGGGTGATCATCGCCGCAGGCCTGACACTCTGTTTTCCAATTATGAATGGGAAGGCGGAAACGGCGTCGGATGTAGGAAATTTAGTTTCATGTCCTGTTATTCGAAATTTGGGTCAATGCTTTATGACCTCATGATATCATACAGCATAATCAAAATCGATGGATCTACCCGTTGCATACTTTTGAAAGAACACCAATAGGGATGAAGGGAAAGATGAATGGACAACCTAAATCTCGATGAATTATCAAAAAAATAAAATTTGAATATCCAGAAAAAACCAGTGTATGTTAGACACTTTTGAATCATTCTGCTATAATGAGGGTGAAAAATGGTGCGAATATACTTTGTTCAAGGATTGCGTGATATGAAGCGCTTACATCAGAAGGGATGGGGAGAAACAGGATTTTTTATCAACCATGATGATCGATTCAGCATAAAAATGGTACTGGAACCCGCTGCCAGCGTCCATATCGGGTGAGAAGATGCGATCACAGAGTGCAGCCTCGTGCAACTCCATCGCTCGCGATGAAAATCAGACCATTTGGAGGGTAATCTGAGACATGGGCTATTCCGCCAATTACGTCATGCTTGCCATATTCTTTTTGCTCGGGTTAGGCCTTCCGCTGGTCGCGTTTACAGCGGGGAGCCTCCTTCGACCGCAAAAACCGACTCCCGCCAAAGGGATCAGTTATGAAAGCGGAGCCGATCCGGTGGGAGACAGTTGGATTCAATTCAACGTGCGTTATTACCTGTTTGCACTGCTGTTCGTCATCTTTGATGTAGAGACGATTTTTCTCTATCCCTGGGCGACAGTGTATCACGAGCTTCGATCCGGCGTCGGATTGTTCACGCTGGTGGAAATGCTCGAGTTTGTGCTGTTATTGTTGGTCGGATTATTATACGCCTGGAAAAAGAAGGTGTTGGAATGGAAATAAATCTGGAAGGATTGTTGCCGGAAGAGGAAAAAGAATTGGAGCGCAATGTGTTGACCACCACACTGGAACAGATTAAGGGGTGGGCCCGCAGCAACTCGCTTTGGCCGTTGACCTTCGGCTTGGCCTGTTGCGCCATCGAGATGATGGGGACAGGCGGCGCCCATTATGATCTGGACCGCTTCGGCGTGATGTTCCGCGCTTCTCCACGTCAGTCCGATGTGATGATCGTGGCAGGTACCGTCACCAAAAAGATGGGGCCTTTGCTTCGCCGATTGTACGATCAGATGCCGGAACCCAAATGGGTGATCGCCATGGGTTCTTGTGCCACGGCCGGGGGTCCGTATGTGAAGTCATATTCAGTGGTGAAAGGCGTTGACCAGATCGTCCCGGTCGACGTTTACATTCCTGGTTGCCCGCCCAATCCCGCGGCATTGATCTATGGGATCAACAAACTTCAGGAAAAAATCCGATATGAAGCGAAGACCGGGAGGAGGGTCACCCACCAGTGATGGACAAGGAAGAACGAGAAAAAGCCCATCCAGACTCCGCCAAAGAACCCGATGACCAAAAAGACGGTGAAGTCGATCGGGAATCCTCAAAGAAACCCCGAACGGAATCAAACGTCGAAACAACAGCAAATGCCACTGATGCGGATGCCAAACGGAAAGCCGCAGCTGCTGCCAAGGCGAAAGCGGCGGCCGCAGCCAGAGCCAAACCGGCGGGAGCAGGACGGAATCCGGCGGCCCGAAAAGCGAAAGAGCAAGAAAAACCTTTGGAGCCGTCACCCAAACAACCGATATTGGATGCTTTTGTCACTGCCATCCGGAAACAGGTCGGGGATGATGCGGTGGAAGAAGCCTCGATCAATCGGCCCAATCATCATTTACCCACGATCGTGGTTCCAAAGGAGAAATGGCTTGAGGTGGCTCGTCTATTAAAAGAGGACGATTCGCTCGCATTTGATTACCTGCAAAACCTGTCAGGCGTGGATTATGAGACCCATATGGAAGTGGTGTATCATCTCTACTCGTTCCGGCACCGTCATTCCCTCTGTGTCCGGGTGAAAACGGACCGTGACGAGGCGCGGGTCGATTCGGTGACCTCCGTGTGGATGGGGGCAGATTGGAACGAACGCGAGGTGTACGATTTGTTGGGAATCAGTTTCGACGGACATCCCAATCTGAAGCGAATCTTCTTACCCGAACACTGGGAAGGCCATCCCCTTCGGAAAGATTATGAACCGCTCGATCCGGAGATTTGATTGGGAAACCGACAGGGATGGCATACCTGGGTAAAGTGGAATCCGCTCATGGTGGTTCTGGGATGTTTCGGGTCATAGCCAGTGCTGTCTGGCCATCATCAAACGGAGAGTAGGGTGGCTATTTCCCGACGAAGTTTGGGCCCGATTCCAGGAGGTGGAGAGGCGGATGGAGATAGGGAAAATCATCGGGGCCATTGTCATGCTGTTCATCCTGCTGGGGTTCGTCACGATGGCCGTATTATTTGAACGCAAAGTGATCGGGTGGATGCAGAGTCGTATCGGCCCCAACCGCGTCGGGCCGTGGGGAATCCTGCAAACGGTGGCCGATGTCTTGAAAATGTTGTTCAAGGAGGACACCATTCCGGACAAGGCGGATCGCACGCTGTTCAGGGCGGCCCCGATTCTTGCATTCATGCCAGCGTTTGCGGTCGTAGCGGTACTTCCGTTCACACCATCTTTGGTCTTTTCTGATATCGCTGTGGGACTGCTGTACTATATGGCAGTTTCCAGTATCACGACGATCGGCATTATGGTCGGGGGATGGGCGTCCAACAACAAATATGCTCTGTTGGGCGGCATGCGCTCAGCAGCTCAGATGATCAGTTACGAAATTCCCTTGGTCATGTCGGTGGTCGGCGTGATCATGGCCGCAGGATCACTCAACCTGAAAGAGATCGTCGCCGCGCAAGCGGATATGTGGTTTATCGTGCCGCAATTTTTGGGTTTTTTGGTCTTTCTCATCGCTTCTGTATCCGAACTGAACCGCACGCCATTCGATTTGCCGGAAGCCGAGTCGGAGTTGGTGGCGGGTTATCATGTGGAATACAGCGGATTTCGCTTCGCTTTTTTCATGTTGGCCGAATATGTGTATGTATTCGCAATGTCTGCTTTAACGACGATTTTGTTCCTGGGCGGATGGAACCCCGTTTTCGGTCTGACGTTCATTCCGCCGATCGCTTGGTTCCTCATCAAATTTGTCGCCGTTGTCTTTTTCCTGTTTTGGCTGAGGGCGACCCTTCCTCGGGTGCGGATGGATCAGTTGATGCAGTTGGGATGGAAGGTGCTCCTTCCCCTGGCGCTCCTCAACATTTTCCTGTCCGCACTGTTGAAAGAAGTGCCGTTCATCGGCCGGTTTTATTGACGTGATCTCGGGAGGGATTCCCATGCTTGGGATGGTAAAAGGTTTGGGCATCACACTGAAAACCATGACCAAGAAAAAGGTGACTTATCAATATCCGGATCAACCACTGAAAATGCCGGAGCGATTTCGGGGCATTCAGCATTTTGACCCGGAGAAGTGCATCGTATGCAACCAGTGCGCACGCATCTGCCCGACCGATTGCATCACCCTGACGGGTAAAAAACATCCCGATCCCAACAAGAAGGGAAAAATCATCGACACCTACGACATCAACTTCGAGATCTGCATTTTGTGCGATTTGTGCACAGAAGTGTGTCCGACCGAAGCGATTGTAATGACTACCAACTATGAGCTGGCGACCTACAGCCGGGACGAACTGTTCAAAAATCTGGAGTGGCTCCATGAAAACGATCAGAACATCCGGGGAGGGTCGTAATTGGTGCAGCTGAACGGAGAATTTGTCGCGTTTTTCATCTTGTCCGTCATGGCGATCGGCGGTGCTGTGTTCATGATCAACCTGACGAAAGTGGTTCACATGGCGTTGGCCCTGGCGTTCACGTTTTTCAGCATTGCCGGATTGTATCTTCTGTTAAACGCTGAATTTCTGGCGGTTGTACAGGTGTTGATTTATGCCGGGGCGATCACCATCCTGATGCTGTTCATGATCATGTTGACCCGTCATCAGGATGAAGAGGATGCGGAACCGTTCGGATTTCGACAGGGGCTCTCCTTCGTAGGGGTAGCGGCGTTTTTCGGCATCGTGATGTGGGTGATCTACCGGACTCCCCTTCCAGCCAAAACGGCGGATACGTCCGGTTATACGGTGGAACGGATCGGGCATGTGCTGTTTCAACAACAGGTAATTCCGTTTGAACTGGTATCGGTGCTGCTGTTGGCTGCACTGGTGGGGGCGGCCGTCCTGGCCCGGAAGGAGGAATCCTGATGCCGGTCACTTCGTATCTGGCACTGTCGGCCATCCTCTTCAGCATCGGTTTGTACGGGGTGCTGACGAAGCGAAATGCGGTGATGGTACTCTTCTCCATCGAATTGATGCTGAACGCGGTCAACGTCAATTTGGTCGCTTTCTCCAAGTACGGATTGTATGCCAACCTGACCGGTCACATCTTTTCGCTGTTCACGATCACGGTGGCGGCGGCGGAGGCGGCGGTGGGGATCGCAATCCTGATCGCGCTTTACCGGAACAAAGCCACGACTGAGGCCGACAAGATCAATTCGATGAAGGGGTAGTCGTGAAACGATCTGAGAAAAGGATGGATGCTCCATGATCGCATATGTTTGGATCATCCCGTTGTTCCCGTTGATCGCGTTTCTGCTGTTGATCGCCGGCCAGCGTCGATGGAGTGAAAATGCGGCTGCCGGAATCGGGGTCACGGCCACCTTGGCGTCGTTTCTCGCCGCAACGGCGGTGCTGGTACAAAGCGCAGGTGGAACACCCGGTGCGGTGCAAGTTTTTCCATGGTTGAAGGTGGGCCGGACCATCTTCTCGTTCGGGACAGACGTGAACCATCTGAACGCGTTGATGCTGTTCATCGTCAGCCTGGTCAGTTTCCTGGTTCACGTCTATGCCCGGGGATATATGAAGGGTGATCCCCGTTTTTCCGTGTTTTACGCCTACTTGACGTTGTTCACGTTCTCCATGCTGGGGCTGGTGATCTCGCCCAATCTGCTTCAGCTGTATATTTTCTGGGAACTGGTCGGGGTGTGTTCCTTCCTGTTGGTCGGTTTTTGGTACCATAAGCCGGAAGCCAAGGCGGCGGCGAAAAAGGCATTTATCGTCACCCGTGTCGGGGATGTGGGCCTGTTCATCGCCATCGCGCTATTGTTTTGGCAGGTGGGCAGTCTGGATATCGCTTCCGTAATGAGTGCAGTTGCAGCTGGCAAAATCGCGCCAGTGCTCTTGACTTGGATTGCCGTTCTCATATTTGTCGGTGCCATCGGCAAATCGGGTCAATTTCCGTTACATACATGGTTGCCCGACGCCATGGAAGGTCCGACGCCGGTCAGCGCCCTAATCCATGCCGCAACGATGGTGGCTGCGGGTGTGTACTTGGTTGCGCGGTTGTTTCCGTTGTTTGCGGCTTCTGAGACGGCGATGGACGTGGTGGCGTACGTGGGTGCGTTTACGGCGATCTTCGCCTCATCTATCGGTTTGGTTCAGCACGATATCAAACGCGTACTGGCCTATTCCACGGTGAGTCAGCTGGGGTATATGATGCTGGCGCTGGGTTCGGCCGGATATGCGGCGGGCGTGTTTCACTTGATGACGCACGCCTTTTTCAAGGCATTGCTGTTCTTGGGAGCGGGTGCGGTGATCATCGCGTTACACCATGAGCAGGATATTCGCCGGATGGGTGGTTTGTGGCGGAAAAACAAGGCAGTGGGATGGATGTTTCTCATCGGTTGCCTGGCCATATCCGGCATCCCGCCGTTTGCTGGCTTTTTCTCCAAAGACGAGATCTTGGCGGCGGCATACGCGGACGGCCGGACGGGGGTATTTCTCGTCGGTCTGTTGGCGGCGCTGTTCACCGCGTTTTATGTATTCCGCCTGTTTTTCCAGGTGTTTATCGGTGAGTACCGCGGAAACGGGGAGATCAGTTCGGTTCCCGCCGTCATGACGCTGCCGATGGCGGTATTGGCGGTGTTGTCAGTGGTCAGCGGATTCGTCAACTCGCCGAGTCCGAGGTTGGGACATTGGTTGGTGGAGGGAACGGGTATCCATGAGACGGCAGTGGGTACGCCGCTTTGGATCTCTCTCTCCGCCACACTGGTCTCGTTAGCCGGTTTGGGAGTCGCCTGGATGATGTACGGGCGTCGGGCATGGTCGCCCACTGTGTGGCGGGATCGGATGCCGATACTTTATCAGATGTTGTACCGGAAGTATTACATCGATGAGATCTATCGGGCAACATTTGTGGACGGTTTGCGGAACATCGGCCGTCTGTTCCGTGGTTTTGACCGGTGGATCGTCGAAGGTTTGGTGGGACTGGCAGTCGGTGTGACGCGACTGATCGCCTGGATCGGCTCCCGGTTGCAAAACGGTCAAGTGCAGGCCTACGCCCTGATCAGTCTGATTGGACTGGTTCTCCTGTTGGTCGGCTTGACGGCGGGGAGGTTGTTCGGATGACGGTGTGGAATGGGCTTCCTACATGGGTGACGTTTTCGCCGCTTTTGGGCATGCTGGTCTTGTTGTTCATTCCCCGGCAACAGAACCGGTGGCTGAAATGGGTCGGGATGGCAGGAACCGTGCCTCCGTTGATACTGGCCCTTATCATGTTTGCGAAGTTCGACCCCCAAGCCCGGGGTGTGCAATTTGCACAAAACGTGTCGTGGATTCACATCCCGCTCCCGCAAAGTTCAGGATGGAAGCTATCTTACGCGATGGGTGCGGACGGTTTATCCATATCGCTTGTCGTGATGACGACGATCATCGCGGCGCTGGCCGCAGTCGGATCGATGTACCTCAAGGAACGGCTGAAAAGTTATTTCCTGCTGTTTCTTCTGTTGGAAATTGGAATGCTCGGGGTCTTTCTCGCCCGCGATCTGTTCCTGTTTTTCCTCTTCTTTGAAGTGACGCTGGTGGCTACCTTTTTCCTGGTGGGCATCTGGGGGTACATGGAAAGAGAGCGTGCCGCCAACCAGTTCCTGCTGTATAACGGATTGGGTTCAGCATTGATGCTGCTTGCGTTTATTAGCCTCATGTTCGTGTTCGGCACGTTGAATCTGGATCAGTTGCAAGTGCGAACCTCGCAGCTGTTTGCTCACCCCGAATGGATGCAGGGGCCGGTCAAACCAGTGATATGGGGAATTTTCCTCTGCATTTTGGTTGCATTCGGCATCAAGCTGCCCGCGTTTCCGTTTCACACCTGGATGTTGCGTGTCCACGTGGAAGCGCCCCCGGCAGTGGTGATGATTCACTCCGGTGTTTTGTTGAAAATGGGGGCGTACGGATTGATCCGGTTTGGCGTGGATCTGTTTCCTCCCTTGGTGCATCAGATGGCGACGTGTTTGGCGGCGTTGGGGCTGGTCAACATCCTCTACGGTGCGGCGTTGGCATTTGTTCAGCGAGATTTGAAGCGAGTGTTGGCCTATTCCAGTGTCAGCCACATGGGGATCATCCTGTTCGGGATCGCCGCGCTGAATTTTACCGGATTGCAGGGAGCCGTGTTTCAAGCGGTATCTCACGGTTTCATATCTGCGCTGATGTTTTTGATCGTCGCTGCGCTCTATGAACGAACGGGAACGACGATGATCGATGAGATGAGCGGATTGGCCAAGGCGATGCCGGTACTCTCCGGCGTGTTGTTGGCCGGTGGTCTGGCATTGTTAGGGTTGCCTGGGATGTCCGGTTTTGTCAGTGAATTTTTGGCGTTTCTCGGCATGTTCAAACCATACCCGGTCATTGCGGGCATCGGCGCATTGGGTTTGATCTTGGCCGCTGTCTATACGTTGCGGGCGGTCATGGCTGCCACATTCGGACCTTTTCTGGACCGCTGGGAGCGCTTGACCGACTCGAAGGCGGTGGAAACCGTGCCGATGTTGGTGTTGCTCGGCCTGATTATCGCGATCGGCGTCTATCCTCAGATGTTGGGTGAGCCGATGCAAACCACCCTGCAAATGATCGTCACCAGGATCGGAGGGTGAGCGGATATGGAAAAAGCCTTGGCACACATCGATTGGTCGGCGATGACACCCGAGTTGATCCTCGTCACCGCCGCCGCCCTGCTGATCGTACTGGAGTTGCTGTTACCGGATGAGGCTTCCCGCGATTGGCTGGGGTGGTTGGCCCTGTTGGCCGTCGTCGGGGCGGGGACGTACGTGGCCGTTCACTTCGGAGCGACAGCGGTGGATCTTCTGCAGGGATCCTATCGGACGGACCCGGTGGCCCAATCGTTCAAACTGGTGCTGTTGGGCGGGTCGGCTCTGATTTTGCTGATGTCCCTGTCCAGAGAAAATCGGGAAGGGATCAGAGCGCGGGGAGAATACTATTTCCTGCTGCTCACGGCTGTGTTGGGAGCTTCAATGATGACATCCTCGGCCGATTTGGTCACACTGTTTGTCGGGTTGGAGCTGTTGAGCATCTCTTCCTACATCCTGGCGGGTATCCGCAAACAGCGGACAGACTCCAATGAAGCCGCCTGGAAATACGTCGTCCTGGGCGGTGTCTCATCCGCGTTTATCCTGTACGGGATGTCATTCGTGTATGGACTCACGGGCAGCACCAATCTGTTTGTCGTTCAGCAACGGATCGTGGAGGCGTACCAGACCGGTTACGCATCGTTCGTGTTGCTGTCGCTGTTTTTGATGATGTTGGGATTCGGATTTAAGATCGCCGCTGCACCGTTTCACATGTGGGCACCCGATGTGTATCAGGGTTCCCCAACATCGGTTACCGCATTTTTGGCGGTCGTGTCCAAAACGGCAGCCTTTGCTTTGGTGACCCGGATCGTGTTGGTGGCCTACCTGCAGTTGATTGAACTACGCGTGTGGGAGGAGATCATTACGCCGCTGTTGCTGGTGATCGCGGGGGCATCCATGATCATCGGCAATGCCGTCGCATTGCGCCAGACCAATGTCAAACGTCTGATGGCGTATTCCGGCATCGCCCAAGCCGGATATGTGCTGGTGCCGCTCGCGTCACTGGGGATGGCGCTTTTTGAGAGCACCCTGTATTACTTGCTTGCCTATTCTCTGATGACGGTCGGTGTGTTCGCGGTGATCATGGCGGTAGAGCGCGATGCCGAACACGGTGAATTGAGTGCCTTTGCCGGATTATATAGAAGATCACCTCTGGTGGCGCTTACCATGACCCTGATGGTGCTGTCGCTGGCGGGCATTCCGGTCACGGCTGGATTTTTCGGCAAATTCTACATCCTGATCAACGCCATCGCCACCCAGCACTTTTGGATCGCTGCTGTCATGGTGGTAACCACGGTCATTTCCTATTTCTACTACTTCGAATTGATCCGACAGATGTACTTCCGTCCGGCACCGAAGGGGAATCCGCTGGCCATCCCCATCAGTACAGCGATCGTGATCGGAATCGGTGTAATCGGTACTGTGGGATTGGGATTGTTCCCCAATGCGGTTCTTCACGCATTGGGACAACTGAAATGGACGGAGGTTCTGTCAATTCCGCAGACGCCTCCGGGGCCCTGAGTGAGAAACGACAGATGCTGAGAAAAAGTTGAAGGGATGCAGGGGAGCCGTTTACCGACGGTAACACTGGCGGTAAACGGCTTTCGTCGTCATTGCAAGCGTTTCGACGGTGAATCCAAAAGGTTTTGCAATCTCGTCACTATCGATGGGAGGCTGCTCAGTCCCGATTTGTTCCGTACCGTGGCTTACTCCACACGAACCAACAGAGGCACGCCCCTTTGGTCGTCATGGCTTCTGGGCTTTATCCGGCATGGTAACGCACCTCCATCTACGTAGGTTCGTCCAGGATGAAAATCGTTTCGTTTCACGAGGTTCCTCAAACAGTAGTTTTCATGGTTTTTGCATTTCATGGTTGTGAGCGGGCAGAAGCTCTCCGGTCCGACGCTCGCTTTTGTCCTCACTCTGAAATTGGGTTTTTCCCGATCGCTCTTTATCAAGCTCACCGCCATCGGATCCCATACCGGTGAAAGAACCATTCGGCAATGGCCAATACCAGACCGACGGCCAAGGAGGAATGGGGGTCCAGGGAAAACGATATGAACAGAAATTGGAGCCCATACAACAACAAGGCAATGGCGAACAGATCGATTAATGCCAGTGCGAACCGGCTCATGTGGCGAATCAGCACATGATCCAGCCATGCGGTCACACCGGCGATCACTCCCGCTGAAACGATCAAGTGCCCCCAATGGGTAATTTCCATTTGTTTCAAGGTTAGATTGGCAATCTCCATCACTATGGCGTACAACACCCATTTGAAGAGAAAATAGGAAATCAATGTATTGTGGTTCACTCCTCCAAATCCGTCATCTTATTTTTCTATTATGACTATCCGACCGCTTATCCAATCATTTCCGGACTGTCAAGAGATTTTCAGGGATTCATTTTGCTTCTTCGTCCATTTTGATGTACGATGATAGAGTGAACCTGTCACCAAAGGAGTGCATACCATGGTGGATGGGGCGACAAGCTTAGGCGTGACCGCTCTCGTCAACATCATCCTGTCGCTCGTCAGCATCGCTTTCAGCTGGTGGGCACTGACCAATCTCCGGTTGGACGTCTTTATGCGCCAACCCAAATCAATGCAGGCCCATGCGTTGATGATCTTGCTGTCGGTGGTGTTGGGACACGGGTTGGCATCTTTCTTGATCGACTATATGGGTTGGTCTCGCCTGATCAGTCAGCTATTTTAATCGGCCGAAAAGTTTGTCTATTTTCTCCAACCAAGGTCCGCACTCGTATATCCTCTTTCTCTTTCGTGAACAATGGTGAAAGAGAAAGAGGGGGCGATACATATGCGGTCCAAATGGTTGACACTCACGTTTGCACTGATTATTCTAAGTACGTTCATTGTTGCATCGGCTCCGGCAGCGATGCCGGAACAAACGCTGACCCATGTGTTTTTGGAAATGGGCGCACAACCGGAGCGATACGTGTTGCACCATGGCGGGCGAACCGCTCAGGTGATGGAAGGACACCGAGTGGGCCAATGGACGGATGAATTGCGGCAGGCTTTGGGTTTGTCGCCGGCTCAGCGCGAAGAAGGAGACGGTCTGCGTTGGTCCGCCTCCGGCTGGTGGGGGCGAAACCAACGGGTGGAATTGATCGTTATCAACGATGAGCCAACAAAGCGGTGGATTCAACCGTACGTATCGGTTCGCATCAATGGTCGGGGACGTCCTGACGCGGCATTTTTCCGCGCCCGGCAACGTCTCGTAAAACGATTGGAACAGCAGGGAATCGCGCCCAGGTTGCACTTCTCGATTCAAGGATATCAGCAGTTGCAACCGTCGAATAAAGAGCAGTGGATCCAGCAAGCGATGAAGCGGATGCGCGCGCGGGAGGTGGAAGCGCTGCGCACGGCGCCGACCACCAGCGTTTCCTGTTATTCCCCCTTGTTCCCCGATGGATTGAACACGCAGGGCGGTTTCATGAATTTGCAGGTTGCCGCACGAATGGACCCCCTGCATCATCGTATCGCCGTGACCATGGGGACTCCGATCATTACCATAGAATACTAGTTTGGCGGAGGGAAGACATTTGGAAAAGATCATTGTTCGTGGCGGCAAGAAGTTGAAAGGCAGAGTGAAGATTCACGGTGCGAAGAACGCTGTCCTACCGATCATCGCCGCTTCCATTCTCGCATCGCGGGGAGAAATCGTCATTCATGACACTCCCCTGCTGGAAGACGTCAAAACGATCACCCAACTGCTCCAAAGCTTGGGCGCGGAAGCGAAGCTGGAAGAAGGGTCCGCTCACATCCGGGCGGAAAAGTTGACAACGACCCAGGCACCGTACGATTTGGTACGGAAAATGCGCGCTTCGTTCCTGGTGATGGGCCCATTGTTGGCGCGCAAAAAACATGCTCGAATTCCGCTGCCTGGTGGGTGCGCGATCGGAAGCCGTCCGATCGATCAGCATCTCAAAGGGTTTGAAGCGATGGGAGCCGAGTTTGAAATCGGCCAAGGGTTTATCGAGGGACGCGTGCCGGATCGTTTGCGGGGGGCCCGTATCTATCTCGATGTGGCCAGTGTTGGAGCGACGGAAAATATCATGATGGCGGCAGCACTGGCGGAAGGGCGCACCATCATCGAAAATGCGGCGCGGGAACCGGAAATCGTGGATCTGGCCAATTTCCTGAACGCGATGGGTGCCCAAGTGCGGGGTGCCGGTACCGGGACGATCCGCATCGACGGGGTGGATTTCCTGCGGGGAACGGAATATACCGTCATTCCCGATCGGATCGAGGCTGGCACATACATGGTCGCGGCAGCGATCACGCGCGGCGAAGTGTTTGTGGAGGGAGCGATTCCCGATCACATCAATCCGCTGATTGCCAAGCTGCGTGAAATGGGTGTCCATGTATTGGAAGGCGAGAACGGCGTTCATGTCCGTGCGGAAGGCAAATTGCAGCCGGTGGACGTCAAAACGCTGCCATATCCGGGGTTCCCGACGGATATGCAATCGCAGATGATGGCGTTGCTGCTGACGGCGGACGGTAACAGCGTGGTAACTGAGACCGTATTTGAAAACCGGTTCATGCACGTCGAAGAAATGAAACGCATGGGTGCGAAGATCAAAATCAATGGTCGCTCTGCCTTTATCGAGGGGGGCCATCCGCTGTCCGGAGCTGAAGTGAAAGCCACCGACCTGCGAGCGGGAGCTGCGCTTGTGTTGGCTGGACTAGCAGCCGAAGGCACCACGGTAGTAACGGAACTGCATCATATCGACAGAGGCTACGTTCAATTGGTGGAGAAATTGCAGGCATTGGGTGCGGATATCAAACGTGTGAAGGTGGACGCGGAGAAAGACGTATCCTCTGTGCAGCCCTCATATGCTTAAGTTCATATTGGATCTGGAAGGTCGCGGTATTCGCGGCCTTTTTTTTGTAGTTGAATACCTGTGTATCGGTCGAACTTGAGGACGACTTCCACTTCTGAAGTACTAACTCATCCTGCGATTCATAGGCTGTAAGAGAGGGTTGTCCTCAGTGAGAGAATCGGGAGAAAGAGGTGGATTATGCACAAAGGATTTGTTGTTTATGTGGTTGCGTTTCTCTCAGTGATGCTGGCTGTCCCGGCATTGGTGACATATTTTGATGCATCGACCGAATCCCATGCGAATGAACCCATCCGGTTGACACATGATGCACATGAGCCGATTATCCGCGTCTTTTTGACCAAAGAGCGGCGTGTCGTGGCAATCCCACTTGAATCCTATATCCGGGGTGTGGTAGCGGCGGAGATGCCAGCCCACTTTCACTTGGAGGCGCTGAAAGCCCAAGCGATGGCGGCACGTACCTATATTGCCGAACGGCTGGCCAAGGGGGATTTTTCCGATATGCGGTCATACGGTAAGGCGGCCGAGGATGCCCAAGTGACCGATTCTCCGGATCACCAAGCGTTTCTGACGGACGAGCAGTTAAAAATGGAGTGGAAAGACCGATATCCCTCATACTCAAACCGGGTCAATCAGGCGGTTCAGGAAACACGAGGAAAAATTTTGTTATATAAGGGAAAACCGATCTATGCGGCCTTTTTCTCCACCAGCAATGGACAAACGGAAAACGCGGAAGATTATTTCCGTCAATCGTATCCGTATTTGCGGAGCGTACCGTCTCCCTGGGATCGTCAATCGCCCAAGTACCGAGCGCAAATCCGGTTCGCGATGAGCGAGGTCAGTCGCCGTTTGGAAGCATTCACCGGAAAGAAACTGATCGCCCAGTCCGTTACGGGAGCCAAATGGATCAGCGAAGCGGAACGAACCAAAAGCGACCGTATCAGGAGAATCCGAATCGGGGATCAATGGTTTACCGGACGTCAGGTTCGGGAGGCGTTGGGATTGCCGTCTACGGATTTCACCTGGAGCATTCGTGGTGGTACCATCATGTTCATCACCCAGGGTTACGGGCACGGTGTCGGGATGAGCCAATGGGGGGCGAACCTTTTGGCCAAGCAGGGCAGGTCGGCCGAGGAGATCGTCCGATATTATTATCGTGGTGTGACCATCGGAAATTGGCGATAAAGGGGAACCGACATGCTCTGTCATAACGGGATGACAGTCTTCGAAATAAGGAGCTGATAAATACGATCGATAGATGAATGTTGTTACACCTTCCTATCAACAAAACTCTCAACCAGCCGACAAAATAGTCGGGTTAAACACGGGTCTTTTCAGGCTTTTCCTCATTCGAAAAAATGAAAAAAATCGGGAGAGGTAGGTATAAAACGAGAGACTCGTGTCCAAAATGGTTGCTGAGGTGATAGGAAAATGAAACCAGAACAACCAAATAAACCGATCCAAATGGACAATGCGAAGCAGGGAATCCGATGGAAACGCCTGTTTGCAAAGAAATGGGCTTTTCCGGCCATCTACCTCGCAGCTGCCGCACTCATTCTCACCGTGGTTTGGTTGTACCAAAACGCGCAAGAGTCTGGGGTAACCAAACCCGGAACGGATGTGCAAATCAGCCACAATACCGTGCCGGTCGATCAAAAAGCTGAACAGATGACGACACCAGTTTCCAAGACCGCCGATGCCGACGTACAGATGGGTTACTATGACGAAACCTCGTCCGCCAAAGTCAAAGAAAAGGCATTGGTAAAATATGCCAATACGTATTGGCCGCATTCGGGACTCGACTACGCCCGCAAAGACGGTAAAAGTTTCGATGTAATCGCCGCGTTGAGCGGAAAAGTGATCCGAGTGGAACAAAATCCGCTGGTCGGTCAGCAAGTGGAGATTCAGCACGAAAACGGCTTGATCACCGTATACCAAAGTTTGACGGATATCCGCGTTAAAGTGGGTCAAGAGGTCAAACAAGGTGATGTGATCGCTCAAGCCGGAAGAAACAACTTTGAGAAAGAAGCCGGTGTCCACCTCCATTTTGAGGTGAGAAAAGGCAACCAAACGGTGCAGCCGGAACTGTACTTGAAATAAAAAAAGCATGACAAAGCCGGAGCGAAACAGCTCCGGCTTTGTTTAGGTTCGCCAAAAACCGCGCAAAATGGCTTGTCACGGCTTGTAAGGGGAGAATAACCGATCAAACGGCTCATATAATGTAGCAGACATTCCGAAGAGGGGGCGAAGGGAGTGCACGATTACATCAAGGAGCGCACCATCAAGATTGGTCGCTACTTTGTGGAAACTAGAAATACTGTTCGTATGATTGCCAAGGAATTCGGTGTTTCCAAAAGCACGGTGCACAAAGATCTGACGGAACGATTACCCGAGATTAACCCGGAACTCGCCAGTCAAGTCAAAGAAATTTTGGAATATCATAAGTCGATCCGTCATTTAAGGGGAGGAGAAGCCACCAAGATCAAATATAAACGGAAACATCACCAGAAAGAAAACGCGCGTGGGAAAGATCATGTCGCCAAGGTGAGTATCACCACTTAACCATTGGGATGGCCCTATTCATACCCGCGTTTCACGTTGACGATTACATATATGCGATCTGTCTGGGCCGAGTGAGCTGCACAGAGATGATCCCTTTTTTGGCAATCATAAATCATTTTTGAATAATTGAATTGCGATCTTCCCACAGGGATCATTTCTTCCCCCTTCCCCTTCCCGCCTTGCCAGGAAGTGTAGACTTATAACAACAGTTGCGATATATTCTATCTATGTAGACGATTCTTTTGGTGTGAGAATTTGTCTGATCCATATAGTACCCTGATCAGTGGGCGCGTAACGACCAAAGATATGGCAGGGTACCATAGAAATGCCGAACAATCCGTTCGGGATGCATTCCCCATCCATACATAAGGAAACAGGGCAAGAGCGGGGCGATCGCATCCCATCACCCATCTTCAAATCCCTTGTACGATGGAAAGCGGTTGTCAGCTTTTTATGTGTACAGTTTCACAACATCTACCGTTAAAGTGGACGAGCCGCTTTTACGTCGATCCAACAGTTGTTTGGAGTGGATTAAAACTATGCAAGAGGATAAAAACAAGCCCGATACCAGCCATTCGACGTCTCATCTGGTAATTCCCGAACCTGATCAGTCGGACGTGGAGAAAGCTGAATCTGCCCAACCTGCCTTATCCGGAAAGCCGGAGCTTGGAAACTGGAAATGGAGCGAGGACACCCCCACTGAAAAGGAAATCAATCCTGCCTCCCCATCCTCTGACCTGGTGGAAACCGGAACGGAATCGAAGAGTGAATCGGAAGCCGTTTCGCCGGTGGTTTCACCAGTGGAATCGACGGATCAACAGGATCCAGAAAAAGAGGAACCGTCCGCCGAAGAAGAGAAAGAGACGACACCATCCGACAGCGAGGAAGGCGAGAGAAGCCCGGATTCTCTCAGCCAGCAACAGGTGGACCCAAAGGTGATCGAAGAAGTTTCACAGGACGATGAACAGGACGATCAGGCGGACGAATGGGAAGAGGATGACGAGCCCGTTCGAAGACCGATCGGCAAGCTGAAATGGAGCCAGGACGATGAAGCCCCCCTTGATACAACCGCCCCGATCGCGGTTGCGGCGGAAGCGGTGCAAGATGCACCCTCATCGACCCCGGAGCCGTCTCAATCGCAGGCGGACAAGGTAGAGGATGAGCTGAAGGATATTTCGCAGAAACGCTGGTCAGGAGCCAAGTGGGTAAAGCGTACCCTGTTATTCCTTCCGTTGGTGTGGGTCATCGTATTGGCTGTCGGCTTGATGATCGGTTACGGTGTGATGGGGGATCAACCTCCAGGTGAGGTATTCAACCCGGATTTGTGGAAGCATCTGTATGATTTGATCTACGGGTGAGTCAAAGCCCCGCCCTGCCCATGTGGTAGCGCGGGATCTTTCTTGCCGTCTTTTTGGATGCCAAAAATCGGGTATAATACAGTAGGAATGCCGTGAGGAGGGACCCCGTGTGAACGTGCCCAACCTGTTGACGCTCTTTCGGTTCGTGTTGATTCCGTTGTACTTATTCTTCTTTTTTTCCGATCTTCCGAATCGGATGTATTGGGCTTTCGGGGTCATCCTTTTGGCGGGGTTGACGGACGTGGTGGACGGGTATTTGGCTCGCAAACACAGGCAAGTGACCCAATTGGGTATCATGCTGGACCCGCTGGCGGATAAACTGATGATGCTGTCCGTGTTTTTGTCGCTGTTGATATCGGAGCGCATCAGTATTTGGGCAGGTGTAGCGATTGTCCTTCGCGACGTGGGGATGATCGTCGGTTCTGCTTTCTTCCATTTTCGCGGGAAACGGACCGTACCGGCCAATGCATTGGGGAAATTGACCACGTTTTTGTTTTATGTCGCGCTGTTTTTGTTGATGTTCGAGCTGCCGTTTGCGCAGACCTTCTTGTGGGGCGTGATCGCGATTTCGTTTGTAACCACGCTCATCTATTTATTCCAATTCAAAATGATCAACCAACGTCTGATGTAGTGGATTCAGCCAACGAAGCAGGGGGTGCCCTTTTTGCCTGAAAGAAACGTTATTCGTTCGATTATGGTGGAAACGCCTTCAAAACCCGGGAACTTGGGGCGAGTAGCAACCGCGATCGGTTCGGTGGGCGGTGATATCGGAGACATTGTCACGGTGCAGATCGGACCGTTCACTACCATGCGCGACATCACTGTGCATTGTGAGAACGAGGAGCAATTACACGCTGTTATCGACGCGATTCAATGCCTGGGCGGCGGAATCCGGGTTCGCACCGTATCCGATGACGTGCTGCGTGCGCACGAAGGCGGAAAAATCCATATGAAAAGCAAGATGGACATTCGCTCTCTGGCCGACTTGCGACGGGTTTATACGCCAGGCGTTGCCAACGTGTGCCGGGTGATCCAGGAAGAGCCGGAAAAAGCACGTATCTACACCAGCATCGGCAACACAGTGGCCATTGTGACGGACGGTACCGCTATTTTGGGGCTTGGCGACATCGGTCCCGTGGCCGGGATGCCGGTAATGGAAGGAAAAGCGGCGTTGTTTGATCGGTTTGCAGGGATCAGCGGTGTACCGATCCTATTGAACACCAAAGATCCCGATGAAATCGTGCGGACGGTCAAAACGATCTCCCCCGGATTTGGCGGCATCTTGCTGGAGGATATCGGTTCGCCGCATTGTTTTGAAGTGGAAAACCGGCTGAAAGAAGAGTTGGATATTCCCGTCATGCATGACGACCAACATGGTACTGCGGTTGTCACGTTGGCGGCTGTCATCTCCGCTTGCCGTTGTGCCGGAGTGGATTTGAAGGAAGCTGTGGTTGGACAAGTCGGTTTGGGTGCGGCGGGCCTCGCGATTTGCCGGATGTTCCTCGCCTATGGTGTCCAACGCGTACACGGTGTCGATTTGAACGAAGATGCCAAAAAGCGACTTGCGGCATACGGTGGGGAACCGCTGGACAGCTTGGAAGAACTGATGCAAACGTGCGACATCGTCATCTCCACCACCGGTGTACCTGGGTTGATCAAACCGGAAATGATTCAGAAAGGACAAGTCATCCTCGCGCTGTCCAACCCGAAACCGGAGATCGAGCCGGAAGATGCGCTCAAGGCTGGTGCCGGCTTTGCCGCTGACGGACGTTCGGTCAATAACGTGTTGGGCTTCCCCGGTATTTTCCGCGGTGTACTGAATGCGGGAGCCAAACGTATCACTCACGAGATGTTGGTAGTAGCAGCCGAAGCCATCGCCAGCTGCACTCGGGATGGAGAACTGGTCCCGCACCCCCTCAACCCCAAAGTGCACCGAGAAGTAGCCAGGGCAGTGGAAGAAGTGGCTGGTCGTGGCTTGTGAAGGGGATAGTGAGTGAAAAAAGGACTCAAACTGTTGATCATCTTTGTTGTCCCGTATTTTGCCACGTTGATCCTGGTGGGTTTATTGGGTTGGATGGCACAGTTTGGATTGCAATTGGGGATCAATCAATCCGCCAATTCCATCATTTTGCAAGTGATCGTTTTTCCCTTTCTTCACACTGTAATGATGTTGCTAGTCATTCGTTGGCTGGCGAAAGAATTCAAACTGTGACCGCAGGTTGGAAATGGAAAAAGAGCGCCGAAAGGCTTTGCCTAACGGCGCCCTTTTTATTTGAACCCCTCAATGGGGGACTGTTCTTATTGTAAACGGCTGAAAGCGGAACATACCTGCCGCATCGTGGCAATCCCCCGTTTGATTCGCTATAATGGGATCAGCAACTCGTGTTATTGGTCGGAAAGGAGTCGAAAAATATGGAAATGGACGCCATAGCGATCCAGCAAGTTATCCCGCATCGATATCCGTTTTTGTTGGTGGACCGGATTACGGAGGTCGAAGAGGGAAAACGTGCCGTCGGAATCAAAAACGTCACCATCAATGAACCGTTTTTTCAAGGGCATTTTCCCGACTATCCCGTCATGCCCGGAGTATTGATCGTGGAGGCGTTGGCACAGGTGGGTGCGGTTGCCGTACTCGGCTTGGAGGAGAATCGGGGTAAGTTGGCGTTTTTTACTGGAATCGACAAATTC
Organism: Polycladomyces subterraneus; assembly: GCF_030433435.1. NCBI lineage: Bacteria > Bacillati > Bacillota > Bacilli > Caryophanales > Thermoactinomycetaceae > Polycladomyces > Polycladomyces subterraneus. The sequence goes on along the minus strand of NZ_JANRHH010000013.1, from coordinate 75,436 downwards.
CGGTTTAGAGAGCAAGTGAAGCCGGGTGACGTGTTGGAGTTGGAAGTAGAGATGGTGAAACTGCGCGGCTCGCTCGGCAAGGGGCAGGGAACTGCAAGGGTGAATGGGAAAGTGGTGGCTGAGGGAGAATTAATGTTTGCCATCACTGATCCCCGATAAATCTATAAAGGAAGGTCCCATTCGGGCCTTCCTTTCCTTCCCTTAAGGAAGCCTTTCCAATCACAACCACATGCGAATAAGGAAATAAATAAATCCCCACAGTGGCAGACTCAGGATCATACCGTTGATCAACCCCACCGCACAAGGGAATTCATGAAGAGTCTGTTTCTCGTCCATTTTGCTCGCTCCCGTTTGAGTTGCTGTGTTTTTATTATGGTCGAAGATATGGGTGTTCATCCTTGATTCAGCGGTGGATAGCATGGGGGGAAATTTGCCAGGAGGTCGTATACAGATGAAAGTTGTGACCGTTGTTGGGGCGCGACCCCAATTCATCAAGGCGGCACCCGTCTCCCGCAAATTGCGTGAAAAAGGGACGGAAGTGTTGGTGCATACGGGACAGCACTATGACAAGTCCATGTCGGACGTTTTTTTCGAGGAACTGAATATTCCCGCGCCCGATTACCACTTGGGTGTCGGTTCCAAATCTCATGGTGCACAGACGGGTGAAATGCTGGCCAAAGTGGAAGAAGTGCTATTGGCGGAAAAACCGGATTGCCTCTTGGTGTACGGCGATACCAACTCTACGTTGGCCGGTGCGTTGGCCGCTGCCAAACTGCATATCCCCGTCGCACACGTCGAAGCGGGTCTCCGCAGTTTCAATCGCCGCATGCCGGAGGAGATCAACCGTGTGTTGACCGATCACGTATCCCGCTGGCTCTTTTGCCCGACAGAAACGGCGGTGCGTCACCTGAAGAATGAAGGGATTACTGATGGTGTCCATCTGACGGGGGATGTAATGATGGACGCGGTGTTGTACAATCGGCAGTTGGCCGATGAGAAATCAAATGTGCTGGATCGCTTGGGTCTTTCCTCCCGTTCGTATGTGTTGGTGACGCTCCACAGGGCGGAGAACACCGATGTACCTGAACGGTTGGAGGGAATTGTCCGGGCCTTGAACCAATTGTCTGTGCCGGCTGTACTGCCGCTTCATCCTCGGACGCGTGGCAAGTTGGCCCAGACTGGACTGACCATTGACAACCCCAATGTACGCGTGATCGAACCGGTGGGGTATTTGGACATGCTGCAGTTGGAATCTCACGCCAAGAAAATCCTGACCGATTCCGGCGGGGTGCAGAAGGAAGCCTTTTTCGTTTCCGTCCCGTGCATCACGATGCGGGATGAAACCGAATGGACGGAGACGGTGGAGTTGGGATGCAATATCCTGGTTGGAGCCGATACCGACAAGATTCTGGATGCAGTGGAACGGTTTGAAGTGGACTTTTCTTCGATCGCGCCGGTGTTTGGAGATGGACATGCCGCAGATCACATCGCCGAGCGCTTATCGGCGGACCTTTGATCCGCAGGGGCCATTCTACATGGAAAGGAATCGACATTGCCATGCGATTGAAAGTATTGGTCATCTCACACATGTATCCGAACCCTGCCAATCCGATGTCCGGTATTTTCGTACACAATCAGGTGAAGGCACTCGTCGCCGCAGGCGTCGAGTGCCGGGTTGTTTCGCCGATCCCGCGGTTTCCGCTGTATCCCAAATGGAAAGCGTACAGGGAATTTCCCAAGCGAACGGTAATGGACGGCATTATCATTGATTATGTCCCCACTTGGATGTTTCCCGGAGGATTCTTTTTCGGTGCCTACGGTATGTTGTATTACTGGTCGCTGTCCCGGCATCTGACGGCGTTGCGTCGGGAGTTTCCGTTTGATCTCATTCATTGCCATACCATTTATCCCGATGGTCACGCTGGTGGCAAGCTGAAATCACTGTTCGGTGTACCAGTGGTCAGTACGATCCACGGTTCGGATATCCGTCTGTATCCCAAGCGTAGCCGTTGGGTATATCGCAACACTGAGGAAGCGCTCCGTCTGTCCGATCACATCATCGCAGTGAGCGACCGCCTGCGCAAGGAAGCATTGCAAATGGTGGCCGGAATTGAAGCCGTCACCATTTACAACGGGTTTGACCCTTCCCGCTTTTATCCACGAAATCAAAAGGAAGTCCGACAACAGTTAGGGTTGGATGAACAACACAAAATCGCATTGTTTGTCGGAAATTTTTATCCGGTGAAAGGATTGTCCTACCTGTTGACGGCATTTGCCCAACTGGTGGAAAAGGATCCATCCGTCCGTCTCGTCATGGTGGGAGACGGGCCGCTCAAATCACAGCTTCAGCGGCAATGCAGTGAAGCGGGGATCCGGGATTATGTTCTCTTTCAGGGACGCAGGCCGCATGACGAAATTCCGTTATGGATCAACGCTGCCGATGTGGTGGTGTTGTCCAGTTTGAGCGAGGGGTTGCCGTCGATCCTGCTGGAATCGATGGGGTGTGGAAAACCGTTTGTGGCGACTGATGTGGGCGGGATTGCGGAAATTCTGCAACACCGAAAGACCGGTTTTCTCGTCAAGCCGGAAAATGCGGATGAATTGGCACGTTATCTGTCCATCTTATTAATCGAGGAAGAAGGATTGGCGCACGATATGGGCGAGCGTGCGTATACCCTGTCGGGCTCGTTAACATGGAAAGAAAACGCCGAGCGGGTAAAGCGGTTGTACGAACAAATGTTGAATCAACAAGTTGACACATCATCGTGATTCAGCGGAGGCCAGAAAACAATTTTTGTACGAATGACCAGAGCCGCCTCCTAGCCGCCATTTCCATCGAGGGAATGTGTGATATTTTCTTGACAGGGATACAAAAAAATTGTCAACTATGTTACAGTGTTAAATGGGTTTTGTAATGTTCCTGTAACATAACAAGGAAAAGATTGGATGTCGCGATGGGAAATTGGCAGGAGCTTGATCTGGTGGTGGGAAAAGGAGGATTTACGTGATACGCTATGGAATCGTCGGCTGCGGTCACATCGCCAAAAAACATGTGGATGCGATCGCGGCAGTGGATGACGCCCAATTGGTGGCGGTGTGCGACACCAACCCCGAGCGGTTGCAGGCATTTGCGACGGACGGGGTCCAAGGATACACCGATTTGGCGGACATGCTCAAAAATCCGGACATAGACGCGGTCTGCATCTGCACCCCCAGCGGCCTGCACCCCGATCTGACGATACAAGCGGCCGAAGCGGGGAAACACGTTGTCGTGGAAAAGCCGATGGCGCTCACGCTAGAAGATGCCGACCGGATGATCGATGCTTGTGAGAAAAACGGCGTTCTGATGGCAGTGGTTCATCCCAACCGTTTCCGTCCGGCCATTCGCGAATTGCGCAAGAAAATGGATGCCGGTGCATTTGGCAAGATTGGCCATGCCAATGCGACGGTCCGGTGGAATCGGAACCAGGCATATTACGATCAGGCCCCGTGGCGGGGAACCAAAGTGATGGATGGCGGCGTGCTGATGAACCAAGCCATTCACAATTTGGACCTGTTGCTGTGGATGATGGGCGAAGTCGACGAAGTCCAATCGTATCAAGCGACGCGGATCCGCAATATCGAAGCGGAGGATACGTCCGTCTCTGTCGTTCGTTTCAAAAACGGCGCTTTGGGCGTGATCGAGGCGGCAGTTACCATCTATCCGCGTAACCTAGAAGAGTCCCTCAGCATATTCGGCGAAAAAGGCACGGCTGTCATTGGTGGACCGACTGCCAACTGGATCAAAACTTGGAAGTTTGAAGACGAGCCGGAAGAGGTATCAAATGAAACGATTGCCCGTATCGAACAAGATCCGTTCGGTATTCCGGGTCATCAGTGCATTATCCAGGACATGACAGAAGCGATTCAAACCGGGCGCAAGCCGATCGTTTCCGGAGAGGAAGGTCGTCGTGCGCTTAGCTTGGTCATTGCCTGTCAGCTCGCTGCCGAAACGGGACAACCGGTGAAAATGGATACATTGGAGCGAAAACAGAAGAAACGGGGGTAAACCCATGAATATCCCTTTGCTTGATTTGCAAGCCCAATACGCCAAGATTCGTGAAGAAGTCCGACGTGCAGTAGATGAAGTGCTGGAAGGTGGACGTTACATTCTCGGACCAGAAGTGAAAAAACTGGAGGAAGAAGTGGCTGAATTCAGCCAGGCCAAATACGGCATCGGCGTCGGCAACGGTACAGATGCGCTGGTGCTGACACTGGACGCACTGGGGATCGGTCCGGGGGATGAGGTAATCACCTCGCCGTTTACCTTCTTTGCCAGCGCGGAGTGCATTTCCCGCGTGGGTGCGACTCCGGTGTTCGCCGACGTTGACCCGAAAACGTACAACCTCGATCCGGCCAAAGTGCGGGAAAAAATCACCGATCGGACCAAAGCGATCATTCCGGTTCACATCTTCGGGCAACCGGCCGATATGGACGAAATCATGGAAATCGCTCGGGAACACGATCTGTATGTGATCGAGGACGCTTGCCAAGCGATCGGTTCGGAATACAAAGGACGCCGAGTGGGTTCCTTCGGTCATGCGGCGTGCTATTCCTTTTTCCCGACCAAAAACCTGGGCGGTTACGGCGACGGCGGTATGATCGTAACCAACGACGAATCGCTGGATCGGAAACTGCGCAGCCTGCGTGTACACGGAAAAAGCGAAAAATCCAAGTACTACAACAACGCAATCGGCTACAACAGTCGTTTGGATGAACTGCAGGCGGCCATTCTGCGCGTCAAATTGCGTTATCTGAATGAATGGAACGAAGCGCGTCGCCAAAAAGCCGCACTGTACGACGAACTGTTGAAGGATACGCCGGTGGTGACACCGTATGCGGCTGAAGATCGCAAACACATTTATCATCTGTACATCATCCAAGCGGAAAACCGCGACGGTCTCATCCAATATTTGAAGGAAAAAGGCATCGCTACAGGAGTCTATTATCCGGTGCCGTTGCACCATCAGGAAGTGTACAAAGATCTGGAGTACGGCAAAGGCAGTCTGCCGGTGGCGGAAGAGCTGTGCACCCGCACGATGGCGCTGCCGTGTTATCCGGAACTGTCCGATGAAAACGTCCGTTTGATCGCGGATGCGGTGAAAAGCTTCTACAACTCATGATGAAAAAGGGATGAAGGACCGTGGAAAACAAAACGCTGCTTCAAAAAATCGAAGACAAAACAGCGGTCATCGGTGTGGTCGGTCTGGGTTACGTCGGCCTGCCGCTGGCCGTGGAAAAAGCGAAAGCAGGTTATCGTGTTATCGGGTTTGACGTACAGCAAAAACGGGTCGACATGGTCAACCAAGGGATCAACTATATTGGTGACGTGGTGGACGAAGAGCTGGCTCAAATCGTTCGGGAAGGCCGTCTGAGTGCCACCACCGACTATGATTACATCAAGGACGTGGACGCGGTGGCCATCTGCGTTCCGACGCCCTTGGATAAGTATCAGCAGCCGAACACCTCCTATGTGGAAGGTTCCGCGCGCTCCATCGCCAAGCGGCTCCACAAGGGGATGCTGGTGGTCCTGGAAAGCACGACATATCCGGGCACAACCGAGGAAGTGGTCCAACCGATCCTGGAAGAGACGGGCCTCAAAGTGGGTCAAGACTTCTTCCTGGCCTATTCGCCGGAACGGGTGGACCCCGGCAACAAGGTGTACAACACTAAAAACACCCCGAAAGTGGTCGGCGGTGTGACGCCGGAATGCACCAAGGTGGCGGCGGCGTTGTACCGTGCGGTGCTGGAAGGAGAAGTACATGAGGTGTCCAGCCCGCGGGTGGCGGAGATGGAAAAAATCCTGGAAAACACCTTCCGTCACATCAACATCGCCTTGGCCAACGAAATGGCCGTTTTGTGCAACCGGATGGGCATTGATATCTGGGAAGTGATCGATGCGGCCAAAACGAAACCGTATGGGTTTATGGCTTTCTACCCTGGACCGGGTCTCGGCGGGCACTGCATTCCCATCGACCCGTTCTACCTGACTTGGAAAGCGCGGGAATACAAGTACCACACCCGCTTGATCGAGCTGGCTGGCGAGATCAATAACTACATGCCCGAATTTGTGGTGGAGCGCTCCATGAAGATTCTCAACCGTTACGGCAAGGCGCTCAACGGGGCCAAAGTGTTGATCCTAGGTGTGGCCTACAAGAAAGACATCGACGACCTGCGCGATTCTCCGGTGCTGGATATCATCCAGCTGATGGAGAAAAATGGCGCCAATCTGAAGATCAACGAGCCGCACGTGCCGACGTTCACGCTGAACGGCAAGGAATACAAGAGCGAGGAACTGACACCGGAATTAGTAGAACAGGCGGATCTCGTGCTGATCACAACGGACCACAGCGTCTACGATTATCAGATGATCGCTGACAAGGCGAAAGTGATTTTTGATACGCGCAATGCGTTGAAAAACGTGAAAGAGATTCGTGCGGACTACGAGAAACTATGAGGGGAACGCCATGAACCATTACATTCACGATTCTGTTCAACTGGGCGACAACGTGAAAATCGGTCATTTTTCGGTCATCGAAGAAGGCGTCGTGATCGGCGACAATGTAGTGATCGGCAACAATGTGACGATTCACGCCGGCACCGTCGTGGGGAATAACGTCTCCATCGCTGACAACAGTGTGATCGGTCGTTGGCCCAAACCGGCCAAGACCAGTACGGTAAAGGTGGACGCCGAACTGCCGCCGCTCCGCTTGGGAGATGGATGCAACATCGGGGCCAATGTGGTGTTGTACCGCGGTAGCACCTTTGGCGATGAGGTGATGATCGGCGACCTGGCCTCCGTTCGTGAGAAATGCGAGATCGGGCGAAATGTCGTCATCGGCCGGGGCGTGGCCGTGGAAAACCAGGTGAAGATTGGGGAATATACCAAGATTCAAACCAATGCCTATATCACCGCTTACACTACATTGGAAGACCATGTATTTATTGCGCCGACGGTGACCACGACCAACGACAATTTCATGGGCCGGACCAAGGAACGGTTCAAGTTCGTCAAAGGACCGTACGTCAAACGCGGTGCTCGCGTCGGCGGCGGTTCCATCTTGCTCCCCGGCGTCACCGTGGCAGAAGAGAGTTTCATCGCGGCGGGCGCTCTGGTCCATCGTGACACCGAACCGGCAAAACTGTATATCGGCGTACCGGCCAAACCGTTGCGGGACGTTCCCGACCGTGAGAAGCTGGAAAACCAAGAATAAGAGAGAGAATCAGGTGTAAACCATGCGAAACAAGCTGAAACAGCTCTTCTCCGATTCCGCTTCGTTCGCCATCGCCACTATGGGCAACAAAATGGTGGCATTCCTGTTGCTCCCGATCATGACGCGGCATTTGCATTCCGCGCAGTACGGGGACTGGGATCTCACCAACACACTGACATTAGTGGTCACGTACCTGAGCGTATTGGGCATGGACGCCGCCTTGGCGTTTTATTACTTCGACGCCAAGGATGAGCAGGAAAAACGGAGCTATTTCACCGCAACCGTGGTGTCCAGCAGCGGATTGTGTACGTTGTTTCTGCTCGTGACCCTGTTGTTCGGCGATCCGCTCAGCCGCTTGCTCTACAACAAGCCGTACGAGGATGTCATGGCGATTGCGATCGCTGCAACGGTGGGTGCAATCGTCATCCAGCATACGCTGGCGCTGGCCCGGTATAACCGGCGCGTATGGCTGTTCAACATCATGAGCATGAGTTACGTGATCGGTTCCAACCTGCTCAGCGTTATCTTCTTGATCTATGGTAACGGCGGTGTACGCGGTATCTTTGTCGGCCAGTTGGTGGGGCAAATCACGGTGGCGGCCATTCTCGTTTTTCTCTTCCGCCGGGAATTCACTTGGCGCGTCAAGAAAAAGCACTTGTTCGATTTGCTGCGTTACGGGGCTCCGTTGTTGCCCACCATGCTGGCGTTTTGGGTGATGAATGCGATGAGCCGGCCCATGATCTACCACATGGTGTCGGAAAGTGAGGCCGGGATCTACGGGGTTGCGTTCCGCTTCGCCACGATGGTGGCACTGGTGACATCCGCGTTCCAGTTGGCGTGGCGCCCGTTTGCGATGTCCATCAAGGAACGGGAAGATGCACCCCGCATTTACAGCTTTGTCGCCAGGGCCTTCTTGGTTGTCGGTGCCTTCTTCATTTTGGGATTGGAATTCATCATCCAGCCCCTGATCCAATGGACGACGGGGAAACCCGAATACTGGTCCGCTTACCCCTATGTTTGGATGTTGTCGTTCGGTACGGTGCTCAACACCTTACACTTAATCGTCGGTGTCGGCTTGCTGATCCAGAAGAAAACACGCACGATTTCGCAGGTCTTCATCATGGCCGCAGTTTTGTACTTCATCGGTAACTTCATTCTCGTTCCGTTGTACGGCAACTGGGGCACGGCAGCGATGACTGTCGTCACATATTTGTTCGTCGTCCTGCTGATCTATCGAAAATCGCAACAGGTATATCCGGTTGCATTCCGCATGTCGTCGATGCTGGCGTTTTTGGCGGTGTACCTGGTGACGATGTGCGGGATCACCTGGATTCAAGTAAATGATTGGCCAGACAAATGGGTGTATTATCTGGTCGCGACACTGATCAATATCGCGGCAGTCTTCATTACGGGCGTATTCCGGCTGCGTTCGTTATCTGTTTTGTTCCGGATGATGCCCAAAATCGGACAGAAAAGGTGAGGATGTTGAGTTCACTGATGTTACCGAGACAACAGTGGCTGGAAAAGCTGTTTTACGCGATGATCGCGTTTGCTATGTTGGGCCCCACGTTAGGGGTTAAAGTACCGGGGTTTAAGCTGACGTTTTTCCGCGTCGCTTTCTTTGCCCTGGCAGTGGCGCTGATCTTGCGCTGGGTGAACGACAAAAGCATCGAAGCCTCCCATATGTACCGCATTCGCTGGTATTGGGCGTTTTTCGCCTTTTGGGTGGCCTATGCCGCCATTTCACTCACATGGGTGATTGACCTCGGAAAAGGGATCAAGTATCTCACGTTCCTGTTGATGATGACACTTCTCAGTTTGTCGTTTCCCTTCTTCGCCAAGACGGAGAAGCAGTTCTGGCAGACGATGCGCACGCTGTTTTGGGTGTTTTTCGGTATCGTCGCCTTCGGCTTCTTTGAATCGATCACCTTTTTCCATTTGCCGTCTTCCCGTTATTGGTTGAGCGACGCGCCTAATATCACCTCTGTTTTTGAAAACCAAAACGATCTGGCTACGGCGATTACGCTGGCCCTGCCGTTTATTGGTACGGTTCTCTACATGTTCAAGGCCACCCGCCGCACCAAGGTGCTGGCCTACATCACCGTGATTGTCGCCTTGTATTGTCTTTTGGCGACCGGTTCGCGATCCAACACGATGATGGCCTTGCCGCTCATCCTGTTGGTATGGGCCGTCTCATTGCCGTTCACGATGGATCGGGAAAAACTGAAGAAAAACTTCCTGCGGGGATTGGGCGTTTTCCTCTCCATCATCCTGATTGTCGGGCTGTTGAACGTCACCTTGCTCTCCGGCGGAAAGAACAGCGCGCGGGCCAAATTGGCCAGCACGTTTGGTATCTTCCTTGACTTAAAAGGGGATTGGAAAGTCCCGACCGATCAGGAAGGGGTCGAAGCAGGGGAAGGAACGGGCGGCACCAGTATCACCGTGCGCAAAAACCTCTTGTTGTACGGGCTGCAGTATTTGCAGGAAAGCAACTATATGGGTGTCGGAGCCGGAAATGTGGAAGCTCACAATGAAACCAATTTGGGCAAAGGCATCAATAAAGTCAATATCCACAACTGGTGGGCGGAAGTGCTCGTCAACTTCGGCGTGCTGATTTTCGTCATGTATATGGTTCTATACTTCGGTCTGTTGCGCCGATTGTGGCGGTTGGCCAGCATGAAACGTTCTCCCTACGTGTCACCGCTCATCCGGTGGGGAGCGCTGTCCAGCCTGTTGTCGCTGACCGGCTTCTTCATCGGCGGGGTGGCACCGAGTACCTGCATCCATTTCACACCGATGTGGATTTCCTACGGGGTGGCATTGGCGGTAGTGGTGCTCGGTGAACAGCAACGGAAAAAGGCCGAACAGGAGCCGGAAACGACCACTGTCAACAGCTGACGCCGATTGTTGGTCGATCGCGGTTAATAGAGGAGGGTGACCTTTTTCCACCGTGGGCGTCGCCATTGCGAGAAGGAAAAGGTCACCCGGATCAATCGGATTTACTTAGGATGGCAATTTTTTCTGGGTTTTCCGTGGACCGCAAGGACGCAGGTTTTTTCAGGCCGAGAGGGGATGTCGATGGCCAAAAAGGTGATGATTTTTAGCTCCGTGCACGGGTACAACGATTCCCGCATCTTTCACAAACAGGCCGTTTCGCTCGCCCGGGCGGGGTATGACGTGGAACTTCATGCGATTGCCGATTTTGAGGAGCGAATGGAAAAAGGGGTACGCATCAAAGGTATACCCCCACACAAGAGCAAACTCCACCGACTGGCGGCGGGGTGGATGTTGTTTCGGCGGGCGTTGAGAAGCCGGGCCGACTTTTATCATTTTCACGACCCGGAGCTGTTGCCTTGGGGGGCGTTGATTCATTGGCTGACAGGGGCTCCCGTCATTTATGACGCTCATGAGGATCTGCCCAAACAGATCCACACCAAGCCTTGGATTCCGGCGAAGATCCGTGGCATCGTCTCACGTGTGGTACACAAGGTGGAAAAGGGATTGGCCCGTCGTCTGCCCGCAGTGGTGACGGCAACGGAGTCGATTCGGAACCAGTTTGCGGGTGCGGGAGTTCTTCGTGTCCAAGTGATTAAAAACTACCCATTGCCGCTGCCGCGTTTGGAGAGGAACGCGGAGGAGGACGGTGTTAACCGGGTGCTGTATGTGGGCGGCATCTCCTATCTCAGAGGATACCGCGAGATGATCGCCATGATGGATCACCTGCCGAAGGAGCTGAACGCCGAACTGCACCTGATCGGACCGCTTCAGCACATTGCACCGGAAGATCAGGATCGTGAGGCACTCGCAGCCAAACGGGTGTACCTGCACGGTCGCATTCCGTTTGAGGAAGTGCAGCAATGGCTGATGAAAGGGAAGGTGGGGCTGGTTTGCCTTCATCCAGTGGAAAACTACCGTGAATCCCTTCCGATCAAAATGTTTGAGTATATGGCCGCCGGACTGCCGGTGCTCGCCACTGATTTTCCGCTATGGAGAGAGATTGTGGAGGGCAGTCGGTGCGGGTATCTGGTCAATCCGCTCAATCCTGAGGAAATGGCGGAAAAAGTGGCGATGCTCCTGTCGGATGAGGCGAAACGCCGGGAGATGGGAGAAAACGGTCGGCGGGCGCATGAGGAAGTGTACAACTGGCAAGTGGAAGAGCAAAAATTGTTGCAACTGTATCAGGAGCTTGCTTAAGGAAGTGAGAGGCAGTGCGAATCTGGTTGGCGAACCATTATGCAGTACCGCCGAACATCGCCGGGATTACCCGGCATTATGAGTTGGCACGGGAGTGGGCGATCGCTGAAGGAGCCGAGGTCACCTTGTGGTTATCCCGTTTCGTCCATCCGCGTCGTACGTTTATCACGGAAGAGGAAAAACGGGCAATTCCGCATGTTCCCGGTCTCCATTTTCAGTGGTTGTGGTCGTTCCCGCACAAAACCAACGACGTACGTCGGATTCTGAATATGGGCAGCTTTGCCGCACTCTTTCTCCTCACGGGATTGTTCAAGCGGCGCCCAGATGTAATCGTGGCTTCTTCGCCGCATTTGTTCACGGCATTTGCGGGTTGGATGCTGAGCAAGGTGAAGCGTGTTCCGTTTGTACTGGAAGTGCGCGATTTGTGGCCGGACTCGTTGATTAAGATGGGCGGGTTGAAAAATCCGCGCGTGGTCCGTCTACTCACGTGGATGGAATCATTTTTGTATCGTCATGCCGATCATATCGTCGTGTTGACGGAACATCAGCGGAAGTTTATCAGGGACAAAGGGATCGATCCGTCCAAGATCGAGCTGATTCCCAACGGGATCGTGGTGGGCTCGTGGGAACCCGATCCGTCCCGCAGAAGCGAAATCCGGATGAAGATGGGAGTGCCGGAGGATCATTTCGTCGCCATCTATTCGGGGGCGCACGGTCCGGCCAACGCATTGGAATACGTAGTCAAGGCAGGACGTCATCTGGAACCCGGCATTTCCATCGTCCTGATCGGGGATGGTCCGGAGAAAGAGAAATTGAAGCGGATCAAGGAAGAGGAACAGTTGGATAACGTCCATCTGCTGGACCCTGTCCCCAAATCGGAGATCTTCGACTATATTGCGGCGGCGGATTGTGGCATCATCTCGCTCGCAGACAACGACATTTTCCGCGGGGCTCGCCCCAACAAGCTGTTTGACTACACGTTTGTCGGTAAGCCGATCGTGACCACGGTGGATGGCGAAGTGCGCGAAATCGTGGAGAAAAACGAGGTAGGGTTGTTCAGTGGGGCGGAAGATCCCGAGGGACTGGCCAAAGCACTGGCACAAGTGCGCGGTTTTTCCCGTGAGAAGCTGGCGCAGATCGCAGAAAACGGCCGCCGCTACATCGATCGTGAAGGGGATCGAAGAAAGCTGGCCAAACAGTTTTATCAGCTTTTGCGCACATTGGTGAAAAAGGATTAAATGACGAAACCGGTCGGAATCAATTCCGGCCGGTTTTTTGTTTTCAGACGGGGAGAGCAGAACGCGGGCCAAGTACGTTTCGCTGAGCGGAAATTGCCCGCGATAGGGTTCCTGGTTCTTCACTCAGTAAGGTTTGGAAAGCCGCTCCATTCCGGGAACACTGCTGCCTTATGGCTGGACCAGACGCGTTCGAAGCAAAAGCGCCAATGGGAGGGATCCCGTCAGCCAATTACGGCATCAGGGGCGAGCCGTTCCCGTCACCAGCCAGCTCCAAGTGTTGCCGAAGCAGGCGTTGCACTCGGGTGCGCTCCTCTTTGTCCACAACGTAGTAATATACGCCGCCGATATAATCGTCATGCCCCCTCAGATGTAGGGTGTGCATTTGATCGAGCGAGCGGTAGATCTGTTGAAATGTGAGCAGTTGCAGGGGAGACATATCCGTTTTCACGTTTTCTCCAAGGTGTTGAAACACATTGTCCAGTCGGGTGATGGAGCCTAACGAAATGCTTTTGTGCAGAATCGCTTTGATGACGAGTTGTTGTCGTTCGTTTCTTCCCAGGTCGCCTCTGGGATCCGCTTTTCGCATCCGGGTGAAGGCCAGCGCTTGTTTCCCGTTCATGGTCATAGTCCCCTGATGGAACGTATATCCGTTATACGTGAAATCAAACGGAACCCGAACCTCCACTCCGCCCAGTTCATCCACGATTTTTTCGAATCCCTGCATGTTTACTTTCACATAGTAGTCGACAGGGATATCCAAAAATTGCTCCACTGTCTCGATCGTCAGCTTGCTTCCTCCGCGTGCATAGGCATGATTGATTTTGTCCTTCCCGTGACCGGGGATGGTTACATATGTATCGCGGGGAATGTTCATCATCCAGGCTTGTTTTTGTTGGGGATTCACCGTGATCAGAATCAATGTGTCTGCACGGCCGATATCGCCTTTCCGTTCGTCGACTCCCATCAATAAAACGGAGAAGGGATCTTTGTGAATGTCGACTGCGTGCGATCGTTTGGCCGATTTTTCCCGCGGATCGTACGCTTTGTTGGCCGCTGACCAGATTTCGTAAGCGTAATAACCCACGACACTGGCCAAGATCAAGATGGTGAACCAGAACCATTTCCACCAGCGTCTTTTTCGGTGTCGTTCCATTCGACTGATCAAGGCCATACCTCACTCTCTGAAGATTAGCGAACCAATTTTGTTATTATTATTATATTTTATCTAAGTAAAAACACACCATGCAAGGAATGGTAGAGGAAATTCCTTGTAATAGGGAGATAACGGGATGTTTGCGCGGAAATCGCTCGGGGTAAACGGAATATGGAGATCACGAATGGCTGTGTCTCAAGATCACGGAACGCGGATTCCTCCTGTTACCGTTCAAGAGACGTGGTGAATCCCGTGTCATGGATCTGCTTCCTAGGAGCACAGGTGGCCGATGCGGACGGTATGAATCAGACATCCCCTAGGCTATTTGGGCAATTTGGACGGTATGGAAGGAATTTGCCTGCAAGTTGCGGAAGAATAAGGCGGGAATCCTCAAGCATCAATGGGAAAGGAGCGTAGAATGGATGTTGCAATATCAACTATACATCAATGGCGAGTGGGTCCCATCGGGGAATGGACGCACATTTTCGGTCACTAACCCCGCCACAGGCGAAATTATAGGGGAAGTGGCCGATGCGACAGCTGAGGATGTACGGCGTGCCGTCGAAGCCGCCCACCGGGCTTTTCCCGATTGGTCCACCCGTACTGCATGGGATCGAGCTACATATCTGCGTAGGGCGTACGAATTGATGATGGCGCATCAGGATGAACTGGCCGAGCTGATGACCAGCGAACAGGGAAAACCGCTGCCGGAAGCCAAAGGGGAAGTGCAATACGCAGCCAGCTTTTTTGAATGGTATGCCGAAGAGGCCAAGCGGATCTACGGCGACACCATCCCAGCCACCCACCCGGACAAGCGGATCCTTGTCCTGCGACAGCCGGTCGGTGTCGTAGCCGCCATCACGCCATGGAATTTCCCGGCGGCGATGATCACCCGCAAGATCGCCCCCGCGTTGGCTGCGGGATGTACTGTGATCGTCAAGCCGGCGGAACAGACACCGTTGACCGCGCTTCGGTTGGCGGAATTGTTCCAGGAAGCGGGGATTCCTGCCGGTGTGGTCAATGTGGTCACTGGAACAGATCCGCAGCCCATCGGTGAGATTCTGCTTCGGGATGAACGTGTGCGCAAGGTGACGTTTACCGGGTCCACGGAAGTGGGAAAATTGATTATGCGGCAAGCGGCCGATACTGTGAAAAAGGTGAGCCTGGAATTGGGAGGACATGCTCCGTTTCTCGTGTTTGAGGATGCCGACCTGGAGAAGGCGGCACGGGAAGTCCTCATCAGCAAATTCCGCAATGCGGGGCAAACGTGTGTCTGCACCAACCGGATTTATGTCCATGAGACGATTGCGGATGCGTTTGCCGAGATCCTGGCCAAACAAGTGGAACAACTCCGTTTGGGCAACGGAATGGAAGCGGGTGTTGACATCGGCCCGCTCATCGACGGACAAGCCGCGGCAAAAGCGGAACGTCACGTCCGGGATGCTGTGGAAAAAGGTGCCCGTGTCTTAACCGGTGGACGCCGTCGCAGTGAAGGAGATGTCCACTTTTTCGAGCCGACCGTGCTGGTTGGTGTCACGGATGATATGCTCGTCCAAAGGGAAGAAACTTTCGGCCCCGTCGCGCCGATTGCCGTTTTCCGCGACGAAGATGAGGGGATCCGCCGTGCCAACGATACGCCCTACGGTTTGGCCGCTTACCTGTACACGCGTGATCTGGCCCGCGCCATCCGCGTTTCGGAGCGGTTGGAGTACGGGATTGTCGGTATCAATGACGGCCTTCCCTCCACGGTACAAGCGCCGTTTGGTGGCATGAAGGAATCCGGTATCGGACGGGAAGGCGGCAAATACGGGCTGGAGGAATTCCTCGAAACCAAATATGTTTCCGTTCGTCTCCACGGTTAAAAAGCACCCTGGCCGACTTTTTCGAAGTCGGCCTTTTTTTGCCATCTGGATGGAGGTGAGACGCAATCTTTGGACATTTTGTGCCGTCTGCCAAAACGGAGTGGATAATACGTCGCGGAACGTGTACAATCAATAAAGAGCGTGTAACATTGGTGTAATATTTCAGGTGCAACTGTCACAGGTGTCCTATATCGTGCCTGTTTCACATATTATGCAGGAGACCGGGCTTGTTCGCAGTGAGCATTTCGCTTCGGACTTTCCGTGGCGATGCCGTCGACAGTATAGAGAGGAGTAATAACATGAAAGTGTTGGTTACGGGAGGAGCAGGGTTCATCGGTTCCCACATCGTCGATCTTCTGTTGGAACGCGGTGATGACGTAATCGTGGTGGACAATCTCAGCACGGGACAGGAAGCACATCTGAAGCCGGAAGTGTTATTTTACCGGATGGATATCACCGATCATCGATTGTCCGACGTTGTCGCCGAAACACGGCCGGAAGTGGTCATTCATCAAGCTGCACAGATCGACGTGCCCACGTCCGTGCGGGATCCATTGCACGACGCCAAGACCAACATCATCGGGACGCTCAATTTGCTGGAAGCGTGCCGTAACGCCGGTGTGCGCAAGGTGGTCTACGCCTCATCTGCGGCTGTATATGGCAATCCCGAATATCTGCCGATCGATGAAAAACATCCAGTGGCACCGCTCTCTGGTTACGGTATTTCCAAACACACACCGGAGCATTATTTGCAAGTGTATGCCCAATTGCACGGGTTGGCCTACACAGTACTTCGTTACGCCAACGTTTACGGTATCCGCCAAGACCCCCGAGGTGAAGGCGGCGTCATCTCCATTTTCGTCGAAAAGGTGCTCAAAGGTGAACCGATCACCGTATTCGGAGATGGCGAACAGACGCGCGATTACGTCTACGTGGAGGATGTGGCACGCGCCAATGTGGCGGCGCTAAACAACGGGGACGGGCAGATTTTAAATATTGGTACCGGTCAAAAGACGTCCATCAATGAGCTGATTGCCCTATTTGAGGAAGTGAGTGGCAAAAAAATGGAAGTCCATCATGCTCCAGACCGTCCAGGAGATATTAAGCATAGTTACTTCGACAACCGACGTGCAATGGAGATACTGAACTGGCGTCCAGAGACGGATCTTTCTGTGGGATTGCGGAAAACATTAGCATATTATCGCGAATGGATTACCGGATGATTGAAATATGGCCGTAAAAAACGTGAAACGTTTTTGTAACAAAACACGTCTCAATATATAGAGGGATCTCGTGATTCCTCCATCCTGCGGGGTTTTTCAACTGTTGTAACCAAACGGAAAACACAGTATACTGGTTAACGAGTTACCTGGAGTACAGAACGGTCAAACCACGAAACAAACATGTTCGCAGGTGGGGGCCGCCAAATGGAGCGGCTCAATTCGGGAAGGATTTGTGGCAATCATATTAAGCAGGAGTGGTTTGCGGATGCGATCGAAAGCAGTGTATGAAGGGGACGCGCACTTGTTCTCGGAAGGCGTGTACCAACCGCCTTCGGGATGGTACCCGATTGCCAAACGGGTATTTGAAATCATTTTCTCTATTACTTTCTTGATTTTGACCTTGCCGGTGTTGGTGTTGACCGCGATTGCCATCAAATTGGAATCGAAAGGTCCCGTCTTCTACAAACAGGAACGCGTCGGCTTGCACGGGAAACCCTTCTATATCGTCAAACTGCGCTCCATGCGGGTGGACGCGGAGAAAAACGGTCCGCAATGGGCATCCAAAAACGACCCCCGAGTAACCCGCGTA
Organism: Polycladomyces subterraneus; assembly: GCF_030433435.1. Classification (NCBI taxonomy): domain Bacteria; kingdom Bacillati; phylum Bacillota; class Bacilli; order Caryophanales; family Thermoactinomycetaceae; genus Polycladomyces; species Polycladomyces subterraneus. Next base: position 57,924 of record NZ_JANRHH010000013.1, on the reverse strand, counting down.
GGACGGTTTATCCGCAAGACTCGGATCGATGAAATTCCGCAACTGATCAGCGTCTTGAAAGGGGATATGAGTTTGATCGGCCCGCGGCCGGAACGACCGATGTTCACCGAGAAATTTGCCGCAGAAATTCCCGGATTCAAAAATCGCCTGTTGGTGAAACCGGGTTTGACCGGATGGGCACAGGTGAACGGCGGTTATGATATGACACCGAAAGAGAAATTTGAATTGGATATGTACTACATCAAACGGCAATCGTTCGCGTTGGATATGCGCATTCTGTTGCGTACGGTATGGGTGGTACTGACTGGTAACGGTGCCCGTTGAGCTCGCTTCACTAAAACAAAACGGATTGCCCCGAGGGTAATCCGTTTTTTCCCGTTCCTTCTCATCCGTATCACAAGGCTATCCCGACACACGATGCTCCGGCTATGGCAATCTCCTTTAAAAGGTCAGCCGAAGGGCCATATACAGCAGAAGCCAAAACGGGAGGCTTAAACCGGTCGCGTTGATGAGGCCGATCCAAAACGATTTGCCAACAACCGTGCTCATGTCGGGCACCTCCGTTGCTTGTGTCCTTGGTTGTTTTTATTATACGCGAATGTCAGTCATCGTAGTGGATTTTTGGCCATTTGTAAACGAAATGTAATCTCATGGTAATCTGCTGTCATCATTCATCGGAAAAATTTGTACATTATGTGTAAAGAGAATGACGTTGACATCCTGAATGTTGTCGTGGTAGGATGTAACGTGACAACTTCATAAGACGATGTTGCGCGCTCTTATCAAGAGAGGTGGAGGGACTGGCCCGATGAAACCCGGCAACCGTCCGCGGTATGCACGCGGAAATGGTGCCAATTCCTGCAGAGCCCATCGGTTCTGGCAGATGAGAGAGGCGATTTTATAATATATAAGATCCCTTTCTGCTCTGGCAGGAAGGGATCTTTTCTTAGAGACAGGTGGTGAATGAAGCGATGATTGTACTTGACCAAGTGAATAAAGTGTACCCTTCCTCGAAAGACGGGGATGTGGTCGCGTTGCAGGATATCAACCTTCGCATCGAACGTGGAGAAATTTTCGGGATCGTCGGTCACAGCGGAGCGGGGAAAAGCACGCTGCTCCGATTGCTCAACGGATTGGAGAAGCCCACTTCGGGCAGCGTCACGGTGGATGGTATTTCCATTTCCGAAAGCGGTGATCGTGAGCTGCGCGAAGCGCGAAAGAAAATCGGGATGATTTTTCAGCATTTCCACTTGCTTTGGTCCCGTACCGTGTGGGAAAATGTGGCCTTCCCTCTGGAGCTGGCCGGTAAATCGAAAAAGGAAATCAGGGAAAAAGTGGATGCTTTGTTGGAAAGGGTGGGACTTTCCCATCGGGCAAATGCGTATCCTGCCCAACTGTCCGGGGGACAGAAACAGCGTGTCGGCATTGCGCGGGCATTGGCCAACGATCCGAGCGTCTTGTTGTGTGACGAGGCGACATCGGCGCTGGACCCGGAGACGACGACCTCCATTTTACAACTGTTGAAGGAGATCCACCGGGACACCGGCATCACAATGGTGATCATTACGCACGAAATGAGTGTGGTCAAACGGATGTGCCATCGCATGGCCGTCATGGAAGCCGGTAAAGTGGTGGAGATGGGTGAGGTGGAGACGCTGTTCCGGGAACCGAAGCACCCGGTTACCCAGCAATTCGTACAGTCCTATCACACTGAAAAACTAGAAGCTTCAAAAGAGCATACCGATTTGATCCGGGTGAAGTCGGATGATTTGGATCGTATCTGGTCCCGCTTGGCCGATTGGGTAAAAATAGGCGTAACAGTGACGATCTTGCCTGACCATGAGAAAAACGACGGAATGGTCGCCTTACAGGTGAGCGGGGAACCTGACCAAGTTCGGGATGCCGTGGAGGAGATCCGGGAATTCGAGCGCAGATCGGAGGTGATTCCGCATGTTTGATCAACTGGACACCACCCTTTTGTGGCAAGCGACCGGGGAAACGTTATATATGGTGGCTATCTCTACGTTTTTCGCGGCCCTGATCGGCATTCCGTTGGGTGTACTCCTCGTTATTACGGATAAGGGTCACCTGTGGGAAAATGTGGTCATCCAGCGCGTTCTTGGCCTGATTATCAATGTGTTCCGGGCAGTGCCGTTCATTGTTCTGGTTTTGTTCCTGTTTCCGTTGTCCCAGCTTCTGGTCGGCACCACGCTCGGACCGACGGCGGCCACGATTCCCCTGATCGCTGGTGCGGCACCCTTTTATGCACGCATGGTGGAAACCGCCATCCGGGAGATTGACCGTGGAGTAATCGAAGCCGCCAAAGCGATGGGAGCCACCCGGATGCAGATCATCCGAAAGGTGCTCCTGCCGGAAGCCAAACCGGCGATCGTCTCTGGTCTGACTGTCACCTGTGTGGCTTTGGTGGGTTATTCCGCTTTTGCTGGCATCGTGGGTGGTGGCGGTTTAGGAGATGCTGCATACCGGTTTGGATTCCAATCGTTTAATAGTAGCATGATGTATGCATGCGGGTTGATTTTGGTGATTATGGTGCAAATCATTCAGGCCATAGGTGATTTCATTGCCCGGAAATTAGATAAGAGATAAGAGATAAGGAGTGAGAGATCCTGTGAAAAAGTTGATGGCTATCATTGCTGTTGCTCTTTTGACTGTATTTGGCACAGCTTGCGGGCAGCAAAAAGAAGCGAGCAATACCCTGACAGTGGCGGCTTCCGCTGTTCCTCACGCAGAAATTCTTGAACATGTAAAACCCATTCTTGAAAAAGAGGGCGTTCATTTGCAAGTTAGGGTGTTCCAAGACTATGTCTTGCCAAACAAAGTGGTGGAAGAAGGACAAGTGGATGCCAATTACTTCCAACATGTCCCGTGGATGGAAAATGTCAACAAGGAGCAGGGTTATCATATCGTAAAAGTGGTGGCCGTCCATATTGAGCCTATGGGAGCTTATTCCCACAAGATCAAGAATATCAATCAGCTCAAAAATGGAGCAACTGTGGCCCTTCCAAACGACGTCAGCAACGAAACCCGTGCTTTGCTGCTATTGGAGAAAAATGGCTTGATCAAACTGGACAACCACAATGGACCCAAAACGGAGAAAAATATTGTGTCCAATCCGAAACACCTGCAATTTAAACCATTGGAAGCAGCTATGTTACCGCGAGTTCTCGATCAAGTGGACTTGGATGTGATCAATACCAACTATGCGATGCAAGCCCATTTGAATCCGCTGAAAGATGCGCTGATTATTGAGGACAAAAGATCGATCTATGCCAATGTTTTGGCGACCAAAAAGGGCAAAGAAAATGATCCGCGGATCCAAAAGCTGGCCAAAGCCCTCACTTCCCCGGAAGTGAAAAAGTTCATCGAGCAAAAATACAAAGGTGCCGTCATTCCGGCGTTTTGATGAAAAAGCCCCACGCATCAGCGTGGGGCTTTTCGCTTTTGTGGTGGGAAACAAACATTTACCCTGATGGGATAAAACCGACACAACCTAGGACTTCACTTCTCTCTCCCGGAACATCGTACCTCCTTCGGTAATGGAGGCCCTGCCGTTGGTCAGTTCAGTCACCCATTTTGTGACCACTTCTTCTTCGCCGAGCGGTACCCAGAGGTGCCAAGTTACTTGGTCGGTAAACTCCGGCGGATCCATGTCAAATCCATGGGTACGCAGTTCATGTTCCATTTTGCCGACAAACGAATAATCCGTCGTGATCGACATTTTTTTGTGCAAAATGCGTTCCACTTCCCCGGCGGTGTCGATGCCGGCAGCGGCGCATTGGCTGTATGCGCGAATTAAGCCGGAAGCGCCCAGCTTGATCCCGCCAAAATAACGGGTAACCACGATGACCGTATCATGCAAGTCTCGATTTCGGATTACTTCCAAGATGGGACGACCGGCCGTTCCTGCCGGTTCGCCGTCGTCCGACGATTTTTGCACTTGGGTGCCGCGGGTGACGTAGGCGTAGCAATTGTGGGTCGCATCCCAATGCTTTTTGCTGATTCCCTCCACAAATGCAGCTGCCTCTTGTTCGGTGGAGACACGGTTCACGCGGGTGATAAACCGCGATTTTTGAATCACGATTTCTGTTTCGCCATATCCTTTCACGGTTCGGTAACGGGTTTCCATCTCCTTCACCTTCCTGTCATCAGCCTACAATCATCCGCATGCGGCAGGGATGAACCGATGTTTTGAAAACCTTTGTCGAAAGGGTAGCCGCATATTCCAACATCCTCTATCCTAATAAACAAATCCACCTAATACCAGTGAAAAGGAATGAACGTGCATGCGTATATGGTTTGTCATGCCGTCCGTTTATAAAGAAAGTGTGATCATGGGCAATGCGATTGTTTCTTATTTACCGCCGTGGAAACGAATCCATACGTCGTTTGGGGACGGGCCGGGCCAATGGTGGATCAGGAGAGAGAACCGACTGCTCACACTCGGCAGGATGATCAAACAACACCGATCCGGAGCAGTATGTCCGCCCTACATGATCCGGGATCCAAAAAAAAGAGGGCCGACTTAGTAGTCGGAACCCCCGCTTTGATCGTATGAATCGGTACCGTCATCTGACGAACCATCTTGCTGCCCGGCCCCTCCGGATGACGAATCATCGAGAATGCCTTCAGCTGGATCAGGTCCGGTAATTTTTTCTGGTTTCAGTTCCAGCTGTTTGCGCAGGATGTCACTGATCCGTTGCCGTTCTTTTTTGCTGACGAAGAAGTACCAGTATTTCAGACGTTTGTTTTCACCTTTGATGGTGATGGTCTGGATGTTTTTCTTGGGAATATCCCGGTAGATTTTTTGCAAAGTGATCATTTCGTCGACCGTAATGCTGGTGGAGACATTTTCACCCAATGATTTGAGAATCGAGTTCACTTTGGTGATGTTTTCGAAGCTGACGATCTTGTCAATCAGCTGGGTGACCACTTCGCGCTGACGCTGGTTCCGTCCCTGATCGCCCAACGGATCCTGCTTGCGCATCCGGACGTAAGCCAACGCTTCCTCCCCGTCCAGATGGTGAGGACCGGGGTTGAATCGGATAACCTTGCCGCCGAATGTCTCCTGATGAAAGGGGAATTTGACGTTGACGTCCACTCCCCCCAGGGCGTCAACGACATCCATAAACCCTTTGAAGTTGACTTTGGCGTAATAATCTACGGGAACATTGAGAAAGTTTTCGACCGTTTCCACGGTGTTTAGCACGGGACCGACGTTGTGGGCACGTCCCCATGCCGCGGCGGAGTTGATCTTATCCTTGTGGCCGTTGGTGTTGGCGATTTCCACATAGGTATCCCGCGGGATGCTCACTACTTTGATTGAGTGTGTTTTCGGGTTGACGGCCGCCAGGATGATCACATCCGGTCGCCAATTCTCATTTTCCCTCCGCACGTCGGTTCCCAACAGCAAAATGTTGACGGGGCTGTCGACCGATACAGCCTTGTCGCGCATTTTGGAATGGTCACGAGCAAGCGGCTCGTACGTACCAGCCAATGCCCCCCACGTTTGATAAAAGAAATAAGCGCCGATAACCAAAATGAGGACGAACAATGTGGCGACCGATCGCCATATCCATTTGCGTCTTCTTTTTTTGTTGACTCTCGCTACCCTGCTTTTTTCGATCCGTTCCATCGTATTCCCCGCTTTGCAAAGCCATTCACATCTTCCACCATACTATCATCAGATCAGGCTGACCATCAAGTAGAAAAAACGAATATTTTCGGGAAAATGAAGGATTTGTACGGGATGGTCGTACCACTTGATGTAAGCCGATCTTCCTTATATACAACGGTGAATTCAATAGAAAAGTTTCATAGTCGCCAATTGATTCGAGTCGTGATAAGCTAACCTTGATGATGCCAAAGTCGCAGTCGCCGGAGACGGACTGGTTTCCGGCGGCTCGCCAGTTTAAGATGGAGTGGGTGAGCGGCGATGAAAAAAGTCGTTTGGGTCACCTGGATCAGTTTGTTCGCTTTGCTGATCACCGCCGCTTGCGGACAGGCACCGCGTGAGCACAAAGTGAACGAAGAGGATTCGTCCAAAACGGTGTCTCATCGGGAGTGGGTGATTAAGTGGAAAGAAGAGGCGGATCCGGACTTTTTGAAAACGGTGGATATTCTTCATGAGTCGTTGGACCCGAAGGATAACGGGCAGACGATGCTGATTCGGCTGAAGCCTGACGTGGACGAGGAAAAGTGGGAATCGCGTTGGTCTAGTGATCCTCGTGTAGAGTATCTTCACCCCAATCACAAGTTCAAGGTGGAAAGTCGGGTATCGATGCAATATCGGGGCGGAAACAGAACATACTACCTGAAACGGATTCGTGCCGAAGCAGCCTGGCCTTTGCTTGCCAAATGGAAAAAGCAGGGCCGTGTCTCCAACGTGACCGTTGCCGTCGTCGATACGGGTGTGGATTTGAATCATCCCATGTTGGCTCCGTTTCTAGTGGCGGGTGCCAACTTGCGTGATCCGACGCAACCCCCGCAGGATCACATGGGCCACGGTACGCGGGTAGCGAGCGTGATTGCTGCTGTTTGGGGCAGTGTCGGCGGGAAAAGGAGTCCGTTGATCGGTTCGGCTCATATCATGCCCATCAAAGTGATGGAGGATGGACAGGACGGAGACGTGTACCACACGGCCGAGGGGATTCGTGAGGCCGTTCGCCGGAAAGCCGATGTCATCGTGTTGGCGCAGGGAAGTTGGACATATTCAGAGACGATGGCGGAGGCAGTCCAAGAGGCCGAGCAAGCGGGCGTGACGGTCGTCGGAGCCGCGGGAAACGCGAGTCTGAACGACAGCGGCGACATTCTATATGATCATCCCCTTTATTATCCCGCGGCGTTTTCTACCGTCTTGGGTGTCGGCTCGGTGGATGCGGAAGGTCAACGCGTGATGACTTCCAACATGGGTTCGGGGCTGGACGTCATGGCTCCGGGAGAAAATATCTGGTCCGCGATGCCTGGTGGCAAATACGGATATGATTCCGGTACGTCGTTTGCTGCCCCGCAAGTAGCCGGATTGGCCTCCCTGGTCAAAGAACGCTTTCCCTTTTTCACCCCCGCTCAGATTCGCAACTTGATCCGACAAACAGCCAGGCCGTCGGACGAAGAACGTTGGAACATCCAGTACGGGTTCGGTACAATCGATGTATATCGTGCAATGACCGCGAAGCCGCAGCCGGACATTTTCGAGCCCAACGACAGTGCCAGCCAGGCCATGCCCATGTCGACGGATCAGGTTTACCAAGCGACTCTCCACTCCTCATCTGATACGGATTGGTACCGGATTCATCTGTTTCATCCCGGCACGCTGATGTTGACGTGTGATGCTAAGCGGCATGCACATATGCGCATTCGCGTGGAAGTGGAACGAACAGGTCAGACGGGTGAATACGACCTGTCCTCTCAACCGTTGTATCTGACCGTTCCGGGTGGGCAGATCCGGGTAAAAGTGTGGGCGACCGATACGAGGGAGCCGATTGCCTATACGTTGACCAATGCATATTCACCACAGGTTGACCGAAATGAAAACAACGATTACCAGTGGAATGCCACCAAAGTAAAACTGACGCCGGGTTTGATGTCGATTGAAGGAACCTGGCACAAACAAAGGGACATGGACTGGTATCAACTGGAGATCCCCCATCCTGGCATGCTGGAAGTGCGATTGGGTGTTGTCACGCCGCGCGCCGATCCCGTCCTGTTTCTGCAGGAGGACGAAAGCTGGCACACAGTCCGTGTCGATGTCAAATCGGAGGGAGAAGAGGAGACGATTCGCCTCCATGTGCCCAAAGGGTTTCTCTATGTCCGGGCGTCGGATTACGGCGGCAATCCCATCATCGAACCGTATCAACTGATCTTTCATTATCAGCCCGAGATGACAGACGCCTCCGAGCCCAACGACCGCTCGGATCAAGCGACACTCCTCTTTCCGGATGAAACCGTGACGGGAAGACTGACAGGGCCGGCCGATTTGGATTGGTACGTGTTTCAGGTGACGGAACCATCGCGTCACACCATTCGATTGCAAATCCCAAAAGGATGGGAAGATGTGGAGTTGATCCTCTACGATTCAGGGATGCGGGCGTTGAAACAAGTTCGGTTGTCGGATTCCCGTCGGGTGGCCGAAGTGACGCGTATGATGGAAGCTGGTAACTATTACATTCGTCTCCAAACATCTGGAAAAAGGGGAGAAGGTGCGTATTCATTGGTTTTGAAACGTCCCGACTGATGATCGAATCCTGTCGAAAAAAGGGAAAAGAAGGGTTGTCTTTCACTTCCGTTTTCGATATCCTATATATTGATATAGGTTAGACCGAATGGAAACGGTTTGTGCATGATCAACAGCTTGATAGATCACTGATGGATTGCCGCCGTTTTCGAGGATGCCTCAAGGTGAAGTCAAAGCGCCTTTCCTCGAGGAAAGGTCTTTTTTTATGGTTACCGTTTGAAGGAATAGGGGGAGTGTGACGATGCCGAAACGCAGTTTGTTCACTTCGGAATCGGTGACAGCCGGTCATCCGGACAAAATCTGCGATCAAATTTCCGATGCCGTACTGGATGCGATTCTGGCCAAAGATCCCAACGCACGGGTTGCTTGTGAAACTTCCGTCACCACGGGTTTGGTGTTGGTCTCGGGTGAAATCTCGACGACTTGTTATGTAGACATTCCCAAAATTGTACGGGAGACCATCAAGGAAATTGGGTACACGCGCGCCAAATACGGCTTTGACGCTGAAACGTGCGCCGTTTTGACTTCCATCGACGAACAATCCCCGGATATCGCGGCTGGGGTTAATGAAGCGTTGGAAAAACGGGAAGGTCAAATGACCGAGGAGGAAATCGAAGCGATCGGCGCCGGTGACCAAGGTCTGATGTTTGGTTTCGCTACCAATGAAACACCGGAACTGATGCCGCTCCCGATTTCGTTGGCACACAAATTGGCCCGTCGTCTGCACGAAGTGCGGGTGAATGGCACCTTGCCGTATCTGCGACCCGACGGAAAAACACAAGTGACCGTCGAGTACGAGGACGACAAACCGGTGCGGATTGATACGATTGTCGTGTCCACCCAACACTCCGAGGAGGTCACGTTGGAGCAAATCAAGAAAGACGTACATCAACACGTGATCTTGCCGGTTGTTCCGCAAGAAATGCTGGATGACAAAACGAAATACTTCATCAATCCCACGGGCCGTTTCGTGATCGGGGGGCCGTTGGGCGATGCCGGACTGACCGGTCGGAAAATCATTGTGGACACTTACGGTGGATATGCACGTCACGGCGGTGGCGCCTTCTCGGGTAAAGATCCGACCAAAGTGGACCGCTCCGGTGCGTATGCGGCCCGTTACGTGGCCAAAAACATTGTAGCCGCTGGACTGGCCGACAAATGCGAAGTGCAGCTGGCATATGCCATCGGTGTGGCCCGACCAGTTTCCATCCGTGTGGACACGTTTGGTACCGGACGAGTGGATGAATCCGTGTTGGTGGACTTGGTGCGCAAACATTTTGATCTGCGTCCGGCCGGTATCATCCGTCAGCTGGATCTGCGTCGCCCAATTTACAAACAAACCGCGGCTTACGGGCATTTCGGACGCAACGACTTGGATTTGCCGTGGGAACGTACGGACAAAGCCGAAGTGCTGCGCCGCGATGCCGGTTTGTGATGGGAAAGATTGACTGAAGTGAAGGGTGGCTTTTCCGGCGAAGCTGCCGGAGGCCATCCGGCTCTCACTATCAGGCGGGCTCCGATTACCCGTCTCCGTGTCTGCAAATCAATCATCGGCCAATACCAGCTTCCTTGCAGGGCGCAGGTGGAGCGATTCGGAAAAGCGACTAACTCATCAAATACAACCTCGGCCACTTTGTCAACAGTCTCACCGCCATTTTGGCGGTTTTTTTCATGTACACGGATGGTACAAAACAGTTTCCTCCACATGTCAATAATGGTAGAATAGTACTGGACATCCATTCAGAAAATTCGACGGAATTTTCCGTTGTATGGCTGGTAGAAGAGGTGAGAAGGTGATCAAACGCCTGTCACTTCCCGCATGGCAGCCGCCGCCGTCTGAAAACGACCCTCGTCGCCTTTACGTAATGCGTATGGTTGTGGCTGATCGGCACCGGTTGTTTCGTGAAGGGGTGAAACAGATCCTTTCGCAAATGGACCGTCCCATCTCGTTTGTCGAGTGTGGGGACGGTGAAAAGGTATTAATGGCCTGTCGAGAGAATGTCCCGCACTTGGTGTTGATGGACTTGGATTTGTCCAAGGGAAGTGGAGTGGACATCACGATCCGACTGAAAGAGGAGTATCCGCAGTTGCCGGTCATCCTGTTTTCGGGTGAACGGGAGACGACCACGGTGGTGGAAGCCGTTCGAGCAGGTGCTTCTGGTTATCTTCCCAAAGATGTGGAGGCGGAAGATCTGGTGGAGGCGGTGCGCTTGGTCCTCTCGGGTGAAATTTATATTCATCCGCGCGCGAGCGGGCAACTGGTACAGGAGATCCTCCGAATCACCCGGCAACAACGGGAAATGACAGCTATCGTCCCCGAATTTGATGTACCTGAATGGCCGGACATCTTGACCCAGAGAGAGATGGACGTATTACGGCTGATGGCGCAGGGGAAAAACAATCGTGCCATCGGTGATGCGCTCTACATAAGTGAAAAAACGGTAAAAAATCATGTGAGTAACATTTTGTACAAACTGGGCGTACAGGATCGCACACAAGCCGTGTTGGTCGCGCTAAAAAAAGGATGGGTGAAGCTGCATTGACACCATCGCACCCCCTTTTTGCCCATGGCATATACTGTGGGCAAAGGAGGACGAGTGCGATGGTACAATCGATCGTATGGGGAATCGTGTCGTACGGCGTCGTGTGGTTTTTGATGTACTGCATCGCCAAAGCCTGTTGGCGTCCCGTCCGTGTCGACCGAGATCATCTCATCCTCTTGACGCGAAACAGCCAGGGATCCATCGAATGGGTAATCCGTTCCTATGTGTTTTGGCATTGGATTCAGGGGAAGTCCAGCCGCATCACTTGCGTGGACCGATGCTCCGTTGATGATACGTTGGCCATTCTCGTCCGTTTGAAAACGCAGTTGCCCGGGTTGGAAGTGGTGACCGTGCGGGATGAGAATGAAATGTGGAACGAAGTGACGACGCGAAGCGGTTCGGATGTCCGTAGGGTTTGGGTGATGGATCTCCGTTCGCCGAACCGGACCATACAGGTGTTGTCCTGATGCGATGAGCGCGGGAGCAGATCTACCGGACGATACAGACAGAGATCGATCCCAAGGTTTCAACACAAGTGTATACCCGACAGCAAGCGGAACGCAGGTCAGCGATGGAGCGAACCTGCGTTATTTTTATGAGTGAGGCGTTTCGCCAAAAAGGGGTAAGGTCATGTTTACGCTATATCAGGTGACTGTGAGGGGAGAACGCCCTCATTGGGAGATTAGTTTGGCTCCTGCAGTGGACGAGCGTTTTTGGCGGGATCGGGGGAAAGAGTTTCGCATAACCGGTTGGTATGAAACGATAGGACAAGCTTGGTGTGTTTTGCGGAAACACGCTCCAGCAGGAACATACGTATCGTCGCTGATCGGGAATGGGATGGAGCAATTCGAAAAAACGGCCGATGATGATCTGTCGGCAGGGCAAAAGTACGGAATGGCATTGTGGAATATATTGGGTGGTCGTGTGCTGTTGGAGGAGGAAATCCGATCGTTTTTGCGATACCGGTGGGGTGAGGATCCCGATCCGGTGGCCCTGCGTACCGGTTTGCAGTGGTTGTGCCTGATGGGGGCCGCAGAATGCCTGCCCGCTGTCGATATCACCGCCCCCGCGGTGAAGTGGCGTTGCAGCCGCTGTGGCAGTGGACCGTCCCGTTTATTTCGAACGGACTGTAAACGGTGCTGTAAATATGCACTACCTGCGATCACTGTCTCGTATTGGGCAGATGTCGGTCATGTGTTCCGTTGTTTCGCATTCGTCCTCTTGATGCCCCCGCGGTTCCCACCAACGGGATTCGCTTCCATCTGCCACAACTGACGCCCAAACAACAGGAAGTCGCATCATTTCTGGAAAGCTGGAGAGATAGACCGGAACGGACAATGCTGCTATGGGCGGTGACGGGAGCGGGCAAGACGGAGGTTTGTTTGCCGTTGATTCGCCGGACACTGCAAAGCGGGCATCGTGTGCTGTGGGTGACACCGCGACGCGATGTGGTGGACGAGTTGCATCCGCGTCTGAAAAAGGCAGTGGAAGGTGTTCGGGTAACGGCCGTTCATGGGGGGACGCGATCGGCATGGGCAGACGGAGAGCTCGTGATCGCTACGGCGCACCAAACCTGGCGGATGTACCGCCGGTTTGCTTTGGTGATCGTCGACGAAGGGGATGCTTTTCCATTGTATGGGGATCCTGCATTGCAATCGGGGGTTGACCAATCCTTATGCAAGGACGGAAAAGTAGTGTGGGTGACGGCTACTCCGCCGATGGTCTGGCAGAGAAAAGCGCGGCAGGGAGAATTGCCCGTTATCACCCTGCCTGCCCGATTTCATGGTCATCCGTTACCCGTGCCCGAACGATTTGGTGTTCGCGGTCTGTGGAATAAGGTGGATCACGGCAGACCTGTCCCGCCATTGTCCAATTATTTGCGCCACCTGATGGAGACGGGCAAACAAGGGTTGATTTTTGTGCCGCGGGTGTCGGATTTACCGTGTCTCTTGCAGTGGATCACCCGGAAATTCCCTGATATGACTCGGTTCTGTACTGCTGTGTCGGGAAAAGAGCGCAACAGAAGGGAGATCGTGGAGCGGTTTCGTCGGGGCGGGATTCGTGTGTTGCTCGCCACGTCTGTCTTGGAGCGAGGTGTGACGGTACCCGGTTGTCAAGTGTTGGTGCTGGGGGCGGACCATACCGTCATGGACGCCGCCACTTTGGTTCAGATGTCGGGTCGGGCGGGACGGTCACCGGAAGACCCGGATGGGATCGTCTGGTGGATCTCGGAGGAATGGACGGAAGCACAGCGGAGGGCGATGCGGGAAATTAAGGGGATGAATCGATTGGCGTACCAGGCGGGGTGTTTGCATGCCCCGGAGTCAAACGATGATCGGAGGATGGTGGTTTTCACTGCCTGGGAGATGTCCGTTTTGTGAAACGCCCGTCCGCGCTCTCCCCTGGGCTCCGGTATGGAAGCGAATCTGTCCGCATTGTTGTGACGGGTTTTCCCCCATTGCACCTCCCTACTGCCGCCGTTGCGGAAGAGCAGGAGGAGAAGCGCTTTGTCCTGTCGCTCCCACCCGTATCCGGAGTTGATGCAGAACTGCAGTGCAGTCTCCTACACGCCCCACACTCGGGAAGTCATACGTTTGTACAAATATCTGGGCAGGGAGCGATTCGCCCGTCCGATAGGGGAAATGATGGTATCGGTCGCTGCTCGCCGGGTACGGAACATGTCCTATGTTCCCCTCCATCCCTTCCGGTTGGTAGGGCGAGGGTTCAATCAATCGGAACAATTGGCCCGCGTCATCGGAAAGAAATGGGGAGTACCGGTGGTGTCATTGTTAGTAAGGTCGTTACCCACTCCACCTCAAAGCCAACGATCCCGAGCGGAGCGTTTGCGGTCGATGGAGGGGGTCTTTGCATTGCATCCGTCGATCTCTGCCGATAATTTGGTCGCTGTCAATGTTTGTTGGTGGATGACGTATATACGACCGGCGCCACATTGGGCGCCTGTGCCCGCGTACTGGTACAGGCTGGTTGTAATTCGGTCCGTTCCCTAACATTTGCGCGATGAAAAAAGGGAAAAGTCAGTCTATCTATCAAAAAAGAGGTATAATCCACGAAAAGATGGGAAACACAGGGTAATAGTCATGATCCAAAACCCAAAAACTTGTGAGAGAAAAGGAGAGTTGACACATGAACAAATCGGAACTGGTTGATCGCGTGGCTGCGGCGACAGGGAAAACGAAAAAAGAATCGGCTCAAGTGGTCGAAGCTGTGTTGAGCACCATCGCCGAGGCGTTGCGTAACGGTGAAAAAGTGTCGTTGGTTGGTTTTGGCAACTTTGAGGTTCGCGAGCGTGCCGCTCGTACGGGCCGCAACCCGCAAACCGGTGAAGCGATCCAGATCGAAGCCAGCCGGGTCCCAGCATTCCGTCCCGGCAAACAACTGAAAGAGGCCGTCAATCAGTAAACGAAAAGCCGCCAATTGGCGGCTTTTTTGATTTAGAAGATCTTCCTCTATTTTCTACAGGACTTTCTGAGATGAAGATCGAAAGAAGTATTCCTGAAGAAGATAAATTTCGAATATTGCTTTTATTGAAAGCAAAAGAGAAAGAAAGGGGAGGGTTACCAAAACATACAAATTGAATATAAATACAATAGCGTTTATAATAACTCAAGGGAGACTTCATCGTATTAAAGCTCTGTTTCTGCTTCTATTCTAAGGAAATGTTTCATCTGTCGATATTTCGCCGTACATGCGGTGGAAGACAACAGAATGTTTGAATATGCAATCTCGAGGGGGATCAAACATGCAAAAATGGGGAGTTTTGATCTTATCACTGGCCTTATTGTTCTCACTTGCAGTGACCGGTTGCGCCAAGAACGACGCGGGGGCCGGCGGCATTGTCAAAGTGGGGACCGACGCCGCCTATCCGCCGTTTGAGAAACAGGGAGGGGACGGTAAACTGACCGGCTTTGACATCGAACTGATGAACGCGATTGCCAAAGCCGGTGGCTTTGAAGTAGATATTCAACACGCCGGTTGGGACCCAATGCTGGATGCCGTGAAAAACGGCAAACTGGATGCGGGGATCTCGGCCATTTCCATCACGGACGACCGTAAAAAAGTGTATGACTTCTCCGACCCGTATTTTGACGCCAAACAGTTGATCCTCGTGCCGGCCAATTCCAACGTGCAATCGCTGAAGGATTTGAAAGGGAAACGGATCGGCGTGCAAACGGGGACAACTGGTGAAATTGTCGTGCAAAAAACATTCGGTAAAACGTATCAGGGCATCAAGGGATACGATGATACGCCGGCCGCGATCGACGACTTGGCCAACGGTCGTGTGGACGCCGTGGTGGCGGACAACGGCGTGGTGCTCGAATATCTGAAAAAACTGCCTGCCGGTAAGTTTAAAAAGGTGGAAGATCCGTCGTTCGAACCGGAACAATATGGGATCATCGTCAAAAAAGGGAACAAGGAACTGCTGAAGAAAATCAATGATGGTCTGAAGAAAGTCCGGGAAGACGGCACCTACAAGAAGATTTACGAGAAATATTTTGGTCCGATGCAATAACGGGAAGGGGTTGGGGAGTACCCTTGTGCTCCCCAACTTCCTGTTTTCAAAAAATTTCCTGTGGATATTGTGGATAAATATGTGGATAAGTTGCGCAATTCATGATGCAAACAATCCTGCCCGAAAAGAGGTGGATGTATGCCGATCGATTGGTCTGTATTGGTAGAATACAAAGACTACTTCATCCGCGGATTCTGGACCACCATCGAATTGACGACGGTGGCTGTGTTGGTTGGGTTGGTGATCGGACTGACATTGGGAATGATGCGGCTTTCGCGCAGCCGGTGGTTGGTCATCCCGGCACAGGTGTATGTGGATATCTTCAGGGGAACGCCGTTGCTGCTGCAAATCCTGGCGGTTCATTTCGCCGTGATCCCCACGATTTGTGAAGAATTGCTCGGCGTGAAACCACCTGATGCGATCGTGTCCGGTTTCGTGGCCTTGTCACTTAATGCCGGGGCCTATATCGCGGAGATTTTCCGCGGCGGCATTCAATCCATTGAAAAAGGTCAGATGGAAGCGGCCCGCTCGCTTGGCATGACTTACGGACAAGCCATGCGACACGTGATTCTCCCGCAGGCGTTCAAGCGGATGTTGCCTCCGCTGGGCAATGAATTCATCGCCTTGCTCAAAGATTCGTCCCTGGTGACGATCATTGCGGTCAACGACATCACCTATGCCGCCTTCACCACAGCGAAAAACACGTTTGAACGCTGGGCCCCGTACATCGCGTCAGCCGCCCTGTATTTCATTTTGACGTACGTTCTTTCGCGCATCGTCTTTTTCTTGGAAAACCGCTACCGCACTGACAGACAGGAGGGATGATCCCATGGCCATGATCCGCGTCGAACATCTGCGCAAACAATTCAGCACATTGGAAGTATTGAAGGATATCAGCGTCGAAATTCAAGAAAAAGAAGTGGTCTGTGTGATCGGTCCCAGCGGTTCCGGGAAAAGCACGTTTTTGCGCTGTCTGAATCTGCTAGAGCCCATCTCCGGCGGCAAGGTGTGGGTAGATGGGCATGATTTGACCGATCCCAAAACGGACATCAACAAAGTTCGCACTGAAGTAGGCATGGTGTTTCAGCAGTTTAACCTGTTTCCACACAAGCGCGTGATCGAAAACATCACCCTGGCGCCGATCCAAGTCAGGGGTTGGAACAAAGAAAAAGCGGAAGCCAAGGCGATGGAGTTGTTGGAAAAAGTGGGCCTGGCGGACAAGGCCCAGGCTTATCCCGAACAGCTCTCCGGCGGACAGCAACAGCGCGTCGCCATTGCCCGCGCATTGGCGATGGACCCCAAGGTGATGTTGTTTGACGAGCCTACGTCAGCCCTGGACCCTGAAATGGTGGGCGAGGTATTGGCCGTTATGAAACAACTGGCCAACGAGGGGATGACGATGGTCGTTGTCACCCACGAGATGGGTTTCGCCCGGGAAGTGTCCGACAGAGTGTTGTTTATAGACCAGGGAGTTATCGTTGAAGAGAGGCCGCCGAACGAGTTGTTCAATGCTCCAAAGCACGAACGGACTCGTACCTTTTTGAGCAAGGTGCTCTAGGATTAGGGTGTGTCTGGTCATTCCGTAAGGAGGTAATATTTCCCGAGCGAAGAATCGGGAAGCGCAGGATTGAAATCGCCGGCAATTTTGAAGCGTACTTGCCTGCGTCTTGTATGACCGGGTTGTAGCGGCCATCACCTGCTTCCCTGCAGGGCGCAGATGTAGCTAGTCGGGAAAGTGAAGCCTCCAGGCGATCATTGCCCCGTTTGGAGAAATATTCTTGACTTTGAACTGGCCCAATGATATAGTGAAAAGGCATTATGAGATTTACCCGTCTCATTTGCGTATTTAAATCAAGAAGGGAATGTGTTTTCATGCAAGGCAAAGTCAAGTGGTTCAACGCGGAAAAGGGCTATGGTTTCATTGAGCGCGAGGGTGGCGAAGACGTATTCGTTCACTACTCGGCCATCCAGGAAGATGGATTCAAAACCCTGGATGAAGGTCAGTTTGTAGAATTTGACATCGTGGAAGGTCCGCGTGGACCACAGGCTGCGAACGTCACGAAAATCGGGTAATCGTTTTTCCATGACTGGATGAACAACCGATGACTACTCACCCCTTCGCTTCGGCGAAGGGGTTTCGTTATGTTTCGACGTTTTTTGATATCAGACATTTGTTAAGAATAGGTGAAGCTTATTTTGGGAAATAGTGAATAAAAGGAAGGAATTTTCGGATAATAGAGGAATAGATAATGTATAAAGCGAAAAGGGGGATTCGCTTCATGAATTATGTCATTCGTGGAAATAACCTCGAAGTGACGGAAGCTTTGCGGAATTTTGTAGAAAAAAAGATCAGCCGTCTGGAAAAGTATTTCGACTCCCCTCCTTCCGCCGATGCACACATCGCTCTCAGCGTGATCCGCGATGATCACAAAGTGGAAGTGACGATTCCCTTTCCAGGCGTGTTGGTTCGCGCGGAAGAAAAAAGCGCGGACATGTATGCTTCCATCGATCTGGTCGTGGAAAAGCTGGAGCGCCAGATCCGGAAGTACAAAACCAAGATCAACCGCAAACTCCGTCAGGAAGGAAGCCTCCGTTCGCAGCTTGTTGAAAATGGAAACACCCCCACCCTTATGGAGGATGAAGAAGAGGACCCCATTCAAGTGGTTCGTACGAAGCGTTTTCAATTGAAACCGATGGATGTGGAAGAAGCCATCATGCAGATGGAAATGCTCGGACATAACTTCTTCGTATTCGCCAATGCGGATACGGATGAAATCAATGTAGTGTATCGGAGAAAAGACGGGCGTTACGGTTTGATCGAGCCTGAGTGATAAGGGAATATAAGGAATTTCATATTCGGGTTTAACGGTGAATCTTGACGGGAAAGACAAAAGTGAACCCCGGAAAACACCCTCTACACCCGACAAAGTGGTCTCCCATTCACCTGACCATCCTTCAAATGGTTTGGATCGTGCGGTTCGGCCTAACCGGCTGGTCTCAGGCGGCAGTGATAACACTGCCGCCTCGTTTTGTGATGAAGAGAGGGACAAAAAGCTTTCGAACCTTTTGCGAAAAAAGTGAAATTCAGCTGGTATTTTTGGTAAACTAATAGTTGATACCTTCCTTGGAATTTCGTGTGACATCGGATGTCGCACTTTACCAATATACCCGTATGATGGGGAAGGGGATGGAATAATGCTGGGTTTGCTCAAAAAGCTGATCCCGGATGCCAACGAACGCGAATTGAAACGTTGCTATAAAATTGCCGACCAGATCGAAGCGCTGGAACCGGAGGTCTCCAAACTTTCCGATGTAGAGCTCCGGAACAAAACGGACGAGTTTAAAGCGCGCTTGGCGGAAGGTGAAACCTTGGACGATCTGCTTCCGGAAGCGTATGCGGTCGTTCGGGAAGCAGCAAAACGCGTGCTGGGCATGCGCCATTTTTACGTTCAGCTGGTGGGTGGTATTGTTCTGCACAACGGCGACATCGCCGAGATGAAGACCGGTGAGGGGAAAACCCTGGTCGCCACATTGCCGGCGTATTTGAACGCCCTGGAAGGCAAGGGCGTCCACGTCGTGACGGTGAACGACTACCTGGCCAAACGGGACAAAGAGTGGATGGGTCAGGTGTTTGAATTCCTCGGCCTGAGCGTTGGATTGAACCTTCCTGGGCTCACTCCCGAAGAAAAGCGTGCCGCTTACCAGGCGGACATCACTTTCGGGACCAACAACGAGTTCGGATTTGACTATCTGCGCGACAACATGGTGTTGTATCCTGAGCAGATCGTGCAACGGGATCTGCATTTTGCCATCGTGGACGAGGTGGACAGCATCCTGATCGACGAAGCGCGGACGCCGCTCATCATTAGTGGGCAGGCCAACAAGGCGACCGATTTGTATTACGTAGCCGATCAGCTGGTGCGCCGCCTCCGCCCGGAAGAGGATTACACGGTGGACGAGAAGACGAAAGCCGTCTCTCTAACCGAGCAGGGTGTGAGCAAAGCGGAAAAATTCCTGGGTGTGGACAACTTGTACGACGTGAAAAATATCACATTGAATCACCACGTCCAACAGGCGCTCAAAGCGCATGTGCTGATGAAGCGCGACCGCGACTACGTCGTGAATGAAGACGGTGTCGTGATTGTGGATGAATTTACCGGTCGCCTTATGCACGGACGCAGATACAGCGACGGTCTGCACCAGGCGATTGAGGCCAAGGAAGGATTGCAAGTCCAACGGGAGAGCATGACGTTGGCAACGATCACGCTGCAAAACTATTTCCGCCTGTACAAGAAATTGGCTGGGATGACCGGTACGGCCAAGACGGAAGAAGAGGAATTCCGCAAAATTTACGGTATGAACGTAGTGCAGATCCCGACACACCGCCCGATGATCCGCGAAGACATGACGGATCTGCTCTACAAGACCGAGGAGGCCAAATTCAAAGCCGTCGTCGAGGAGATTGTCCGTCGGCACAAGAAGGGGCAACCCGTGTTGGTCGGGACGGTGTCGATCGAGAAATCGGAACAGTTGTCCCGCATGCTGAAAAAACGCGGTATTCCCCATCAGGTGCTCAACGCCAAAAATCACGAGCGCGAAGCGGAAATCATCGCGCAGGCGGGGCAAAAAGGTGCTGTTACCATCGCTACCAACATGGCCGGACGCGGAACGGACATCGTCTTGGGAGAAGGTGTGGCCGAACTGGGCGGATTGCATGTTATCGGCACCGAACGGCACGAAAGCCGCCGGATCGACAACCAGTTGCGCGGACGTTCCGGCCGGCAGGGCGATCCGGGCTCGTCACAGTTCTATCTGTCGTTAGAAGATGATTTGATGCGGCGGTTCGGCTCCGACAGCATCAAAAACATGATGGATCGTCTGGGGATGGAGGACGATCAGCCGATCGAGGGCAAAATGTTCACCAAAGCGGTGGAAAACGCCCAGAAAAAAGTGGAAGGTATGAACTTTGATGCCCGTCGTTGGGTGTTGCAGTACGACGATGTGCTGAACCAGCAACGGGAAATCATCTATAAACAGCGTCGCGAAGTGCTGTTTAGTGACAACTTGCGCGATGTCGTCCTCAATATGGCCAAAGACGTGATCGAACACGTGGTGAAGGCCCACACATCCGAAGATACGTTGCCGGAAGAGTGGGATCTGGAGTCGATCCTCGACTACATGGAATCCAACCTGCTTCCGCCCGGTACGGTGAGTGAAGCGGATTTGCAGGACAAGGAGCCGGATGAAATCATCGACACGCTGTACGAAGCCGTGGAAAAAAACTACGACCAGCGTGTGGAGGAGATCGGTTTCGACCGGATGCAAGAATTCTCCAAAGTGGTCATCCTGCGCACAGTGGACCGCAAATGGATGGACCACATCGATGCCATGGACCAATTGCGGCAGGGGATCCACCTGCGGGCGTACGGACAGACCGATCCGTTGCGTGAATACCAGTTTGAAGGCTTCGAGATGTTTGAACAGATGGTGCGCGAGATCCAGGAAGAAGTAGTGAAATACATTATGAAGTCCAGCGTGGGCGAAGAGATCGAGCGCGAACAGGTGGCGGTCAACACCACCGCTGTCCACAGCGATTCGCCAGACAAAGAAGAAGCCAAACGCCAGCCGGTCCGTCGGGCAGAAAAAGTGGGGCGCAATGATCCCTGTCCGTGCGGAAGCGGCAAAAAGTACAAACACTGTTGCGCCCGTGCACAACAAACGGGTTGACGTAGGGGAATCAGCAAAAGTAAAAAAACTCGCATCTTAGAGGCCACCCCTTCAAATGAGGGGGGCCTTTTTCGACACGCCCCTTTGAATATAGAAAAACGGGAGAGAATGAATGGATTGAACCCGGAGGAAACAGGGACAAATGGTCTACGGATTCGAATTTCGTTCCGGATTGCGTTATAATTGGAAAGGTACGTTTCCTTGAAACGGAAAAGTGCGAAGAGGTGATTTGTCGTGATTTCATTGGGCGAACTGAAGCAGGAAGTAACCAATACAGCCAAGCGATTGGCGGATATCAGGGGGTCTCTTTGACCTCGACCAGAAAAAAGCGCGCATTGCGGAACTGGAAGCGCAAATGACTGCTCCCGACTTCTGGGACGATCAGCAACAAGCGCAAAAAGTGATCGACGAGGCCAATGGGTTGAAAGCCCAGGTCGAAACGATGACCAAGCTGGAGCAGGCACACGAAGACCTGCAGGTCCTGTTGGAGCTGGCCGCCGAGGAGGACGATGAGTCGCTCCTGGAGGAAGCGGAAGAAACGATCCGTTCGCTCAAAAAAGAGATGACGCAGTTTGAGCTGAGTCTCCTGTTAAGCGAACCCTACGACAAAAACAATGCCATCCTGGAGCTCCACCCCGGCGCAGGCGGGACCGAATCGCAGGACTGGGCGTCGATGCTTCTCCGGATGTATACGCGTTGGGCTGAACGCAGAGGGTACAAGGTGGAAACACTGGATTACCTGCCTGGTGAGGAAGCGGGCATCAAAAGCGTCACGCTGTTGATCAAAGGGCACAATGCCTATGGATATCTCAAAGCGGAAAAAGGCGTACACCGTCTGGTACGGATTTCGCCGTTCGACGCGTCCGGGCGCCGGCATACGTCGTTTGTCTCCGCCAACGTCATGCCGGAAGTGGATGATGACGTTGAAGTGGAGATCAAGCCGGAAGAGCTCAAAATTGACACGTATCGTTCCAGCGGCGCCGGGGGACAACACGTCAACACGACCGATTCGGCGGTGCGGATCACGCACTTGCCCACCGGCATCGTCGTAACATGCCAATCGGAGCGTTCGCAGATCAAAAACAGGGAACGCGCGATGAAAATCCTGAAGGCGCGTCTGTATGAACGCATGATGGAGGAGCGGCGGAAACAGATCGACCAGTTGAAAGGGGAGCAGACGGAGATCGGTTGGGGCAACCAGATCCGATCTTATGTCTTCCACCCCTACAGTTTGGTCAAGGATCACCGCACGCAGGTGGAGGTAGGCAACGTGCAAGCCGTGATGGACGGAGAGATCGATGTATTTATCGACGCGTATCTCCGTCAAAAAATCGGCGGCCAACAACCGAAAAAGTGATGAGACCAAGACCGGGGTATTTTGCTCCGGCGAGGCTACCTGAAAAACCCGGCGGAAAAAACCGCCGGGTTTGTATATGGATTGGGAATAATTTTTTTGTTGAACCCTTCCATAACGGTCACGGATTTGAGCAAAAGATGACCAATCGCACTTAAAAAGGAGTCTCTCTGGACAAAGTGGCTGAACACTGGAGAGTGGAAGTGTGAAACCTAAAAGGCCCCACAGGAGTTGAGCTCCAGTGGGGTGGTTCTGAATGGGTTATTTCTTTTTTTTTACAGCTTCACCACGTTGACGGCTTGATCACCACGGTTGCCTTTCGTGATTTCAAAACTCACTTTATCGCCTTCATCCAATGTCTTAAATCCTACACCATTGATCGCGGAGTAATGAACGAATACGTCATCTCTGCCTTCCACTTCGATAAACCCGAACCCTTTGTCAGCATTAAACCATTTAACGGTTCCTTGTAGCATGTGTGAATTCCTCCGAAAATATTTGTGTTGATAATATTTTAGGCATTCATTCACACATTATAAAGAATGACAAATCGAAACTTATCACCCTTTATAACATGTGTGAATTATATACCCTCAATATTACAACCAGAATTTACTATACCACAAATATCCTGTTTTGTAAAACGAATTCCAATCCCCCCCTCAACTCATATTGCATGCAGATCACTTGCTTGACCGAAAGGCAGGTGTAATGCTCAAACCCCAATGAGAAAACACCTGTGCGCCCGCCCCGATTGCTTCACCACTTCGAGGCGCACCTCCAGCCATCCTTGGGCGAATACTCACGGCAGGAAACCTTCCGTAATTTCCCGACCTTAGCTCCGCCGTGAGCGGAGATAAAGACGGGAGATCGGAGCCCATGGACTTGGTTAACAACATGGTTGAGCAGTTATTTGCTGATCAGGATCACGCCACCTATAAACCCTTCTTTTGATACAACAACAGGGATAGACGGTATGATCCGTATAACAGGGCCAATGCAGCAAGCGCGATGACGGCGGCTTGCAGTGCGAAAGGAGATCCGACCAGCGGCCAATCAGGACTTTTTATCCACATGACAAGCAAAACCAGACCAGTTCCGCCCACTGCCAGAACGACGAATGACAGATATTGCATCATACTCCAGTCGAAAGTGAGAGCAATCGGAAAAAACAAAGCGGCGAGTACCATGATGGACACCAGTGCCCAGAATACATCCTGTATCGTAAACAGTGATAAGGTAAACGATTGTGGTTAAATCCGAATCGGGCGATGAACAGGGCGGCCAGATTGACCAGAAACACCATCACCACAGAGATCAATGTATACAGGAAGATACTTATATTTGGATGCGACATAAGATCGGCGGGTGATGGGGAGGCAGTTGAGCAATACGGATGTTCGCTGTTTTTCGTCATACTGAATGGAGCTTGTGATCAACATATAGGCGAGGATGACGATGTTGACCAGCTGGTTCATCCTGGTCAGCAACATGTTAACAAAAGCGAAGAATAGCGCGACGAGGAACATGTATTTCTGCACACGAAGATCTTTGAAGATCAAACGCCATACACTCTCAAGCGGAACGCCCTCCTTTGATCGTAAAATATATGATGTCTTCCAACGACGGCTTCTCCATCACACAACGGTCACCCAACAGACGATGTACCTGGTCCGCATCGGCTGCCAATCCTTCAAATCCCACATCCGTTTCCCGCACGCCGATCAATGCTTGACGCGCTTCCGGCGTGAGCCATCGGGTATCCCCTTTGACCAAGGCATACGTCTCTTCAATCCGGTCTTTGGTTTCGTCCCATACCACGCGACCTTTGTGCAGAAAGATGATGTGGTCGGCGATCTGTTCCAGATCCGTGGTGATATGGGTGGAAAAGAAGATGGTTTTGCGCTCGTCCAGCATGATCTCTCGCAACAAATCGAGTATCTCTCGACGAAAGACTGGATCGAGGCCGGATGTGGGTTCATCCATGATGATGAGATCCGGTTCGTGAGCGAGGGCGAATGCAAGCGACAGCTTCATTTTCATTCCCTTGGAGAGATGCTTGATTTTTTTGCGGATCGGTAGATCGAAATCACGGACGTAACGTTGAAACAACCGTTCATTCCATCGTTTGTAAAAAGGGGTGATGATGCGTTTCATCTCATCGATGGTGAGATGTTCGTAGAAATGGTGTTCATCGAACACAAAGCCGATGCGCTCTTTGATCTCCTGACTGTGCCGGGATGGATCCAGTCCGAAAATCCGAATTTCCTCCGAATCGGGGATCAGAAGTTGCAGGATGAGCTTGATCGTGGTGCTTTTTCCTGACCCGTTTTCCCCGATAAAACCCGTAATGTATCCCTCTTCCAAGGAGAACGAGACGTCCTGAAGCGCAAAACCCCGAAAGGCTTTGGACAAATGTCGGACTTCCAATGACTTCATCATTCCTGATCCTCCCCGCAGTCACATTGTCGTACCCAAGTGATCAATTCTTCCCGGCTTAAACCAAGTTCTGCGGCTTCCTCCACCAGTTGTTGCAAACGGCACCGTAGTTGGGAGATTCGCTGCTCCCGGAGCGTATCCATGGTGTTTCCCGGAGCGATGTAGGATCCTTTCCCAACCACGGATCGGATCAATCCCTCCCGTTCCAATTCTTCATATGCGCGCTTCGTCGTAATGACGCTCACCCGTAAATCCCGGGCCAATTGCCGGATGGAGGGCAGTGGATCTCCCGGACGGACGGCGCCTTTCAAAATCTGATCCCGGATCTGGTCGATGATTTGTTGGTAGATCGGTTCTTTCGAAGAGTGGGAAATCGTGATGTTCAAAGAATCATCTCCATAAATAAATAGTGTGTATATACAATTCATACACTTGGTGAATCGATGTCAACCTGCGTTTTGTCCGGAGATGCAAAAACACAGGCACACATCTGTCGCCATGTGTATATACATATAACCGACGGGTGAGACATCATTGTCGACCATTCTGCTCGGGATGGTAGGGATGGGAGGAAAGCATGAAGGTTTCCAGCCGCGGGGAGTACGCCCTGCGTGCCTTGTTGTTGTTGGGGTTACGCAAAGGGGATGTGGTTCCCATTTCGGAGATTGCGGAAAAAACGTTGGTTCCCAATCACTATTTGGAGCAGATTTTGCTTCAGTTGAAAACCAACGGGTACGTGAAGAGCAAACGGGGAGCACAGGGCGGATATGCTCTGCGACTTCCGCCTGAGCAGATCGTGATTGGAGAAGTGATCCGCAGGCTGGAGGGACCGTTGGCTCCCATGAGCTGTGTCAGTGTGACGGCATACGAGCCGTGTCCGTTGGAGGGGGATTGTCTGTTGAAACCGTTGTGGGCATTGATTCGAGATACAGTGGCACAAGTATTGGACCGAACGACGCTGGAACATTTGCTGCAGGGGAAGACGGAAGCAGGACCGACCGGTTGATCGGGAGTGAGAATGGCGGGACGGGGTGATGACGAGGGGATATTGGGTTATTTCGTCCGTGGTGTGATAAGGGTGGTCACCATCCTGCGAGCGAATTCGATTTTTCCAAATGAATTGAGATCTCGTACATACCCGGTTGTGCGGAAAATGATGCCGCTCAGCGGGGTTTCTCTATCATGACGGAACATGATGCAGGAAGGTGATTGGGATGAAACTGTCACGTCAACAACCATTGTTTCGTGAAACGATAACGATCCAACCGGAAAATCAAAGTTCCCCTGTTCGCTGGATCACGGATTGGAAAACACCGGACGATTTATGGTACCGTCGCAATCATTACCCTTATCCTGCCCCGAATTTGGACGGTTTGCAAGTGGTGGGTGTGGTACAGCGTCCCTTGACCTTGAGTTGCGAAGAAATCAGGTCTAGACCAGCCAAGTCAGTGGTGGCAGTGATGGAATGCGCGGGAAACCGCAGGACCTTATTCCGCCCGCGGGTATACGGTGTACCCTGGAACGAAGGGGCCATTAGCCAGGCAGAATGGACGGGCGTACCGCTCCGGGATTTGTTACTGGAGGCCGGTATCTGCTCTACGGCTCGGGAAGTTGTGTTTTGGGGTACGGATGGAGAAGGGGAGGAAAATGGCCCGTTTGCCCGGAGCTTACCGCTCGGCAAATCACTTCACCCGGATACATTGGTGGCCTATGCCCAAAACGGTCAACTGCTGTCACCGGAACACGGTGCTCCTCTACGGCTGATCGTGCCGGGTTGGTATGCGATGGCGTCCGTGAAATGGTTGAGCCGCATCGAAGTGATAACGGAGCCGTTTCAAGGCTACTACCAAAAGGAGGACTACCATTATTATCCCTTTCCTGACAGTGATGAGGGGAAACGACCTGTCACCGTTCTCCGCGTCAATTCCCTCATCCGGCATCCTCATGATTTTTCGGTACTGAAAACGGGACATCACCGTGTGGAAGGGCTTGCGTGGACAGGGAAGGGCGTGATTAGGAGAGTGGAGGTGTCTGTCGATCGTGGGGCTCATTGGTATTCCGCCCAGCTTCAGCAACGCCCCTGGCATCATCCCTACGCATGGGTCCAATGGAGTTGGAATTGGAAGACCCTGCAACCGGGTAAATACGAAATCTGGTCGCGAGCGGTGGATACGGCCGGTCGTATGCAGCCGCTGCGTGCTAAATGGAACCGAAAGGGGTACGGGTATAATGCGGTCGGCCGTTCACGGGTACAGGTGGAGTAAGTTGGATCAATAGGATCGGGAGGAAGTGCACCATTCGACACCGAATTCATTAAGTCAGACATAGTTCCAGAAGACGAACCAGGAGGTGTTGCAGCGTGGAATGGAACAATATTGTGCTGGAACAAGGAAACGGATGGGCACTTTTGACCATTCAGCGCCCAAAGGTGCTCAATGCACTCAACCGTGAAACATTGGAGGAGTTGACAGAGGCGGTCGATTGGGCGGAGCAAAATGAAGACGTACGCTGTCTGATAATTACCGGAGCGGGAGAAAAAGCATTCGTTGCAGGGGCTGATATTAGCGAGCTGAGGCAAATCGAATCGGCTGCCGAAGCACAACGGTTGGCGGCGAAGGGGCAGGCGCTCTTCAGCAAAATCGAAGAGCTGGACAAGCCGGTGATCATGGCTGTCGATGGTTTCGCCCTGGGTGGAGGGTGCGAGTTGGCGATGAGCGGCGACATTTTGATCGCGTCCGAAAATGCCAAGTTTGGTCAACCGGAAGTGAATCTGGGAGTGATTCCGGGATACGGTGGGACCCAGCGATTGGCGCGGTTGGTTGGAAAGACGACCGCGAAATACTTGTGTTTGACCGGGGAAATGATTTCTGCCGCTGAGGCATATCGTTTGGGATTGGTGCAGAAATTGACATCGCCCGACATGTTGTTGGACGAGGCGAAACGGCTGGCGGAAGTGCTTGCCAAAAAGGCGCCCATCGCCATGAAATACATCAAACGGGCAATCAATCAAGGAGCGGAGACGGATTTGCGCTCCGGCTTGCAGTTGGAGGCGGCTTGTTTTGGACTGACTTTCGACACCCAGGATCGTATAGAAGGGATGGAAGCCTTTCTTCAAAAGCGGAAACCAGAATTTCAAGGGAAATAATGTGTCGACTGCCGGTTGGATTCACCGGCAGTTGTCGTTTCCCGGGGAATAATCATCCGTCACGTTGGTTTAAAAACGAGGCGGATTTGACAAAAGGTGCGGGGATTGCTACAACTTTTCTGTATGGGGACGGCGGGAAACGATGGTGTTCACAAAACGGATGACACCAATCGTGAGCAAAGCGCGTTCAATTTCAGGGAGGTGTGACATTGATGGTATGGTTGCATGCCATGCTGTTGGAGGGATTTCTCAGCGTGATCCCCGCTTATGTTTGGATCATTCTCGCTGTGGTGATTATCGGTGCGGTAGTGGGATCAATCTGGTTATCCAGAGTACGTGGCAAGGAAGTGGAAGAGCTGGAGCGCATGTTTCAGCGCGATACGGAGGACATCGATTTCACCGAGTTTTCCATTCTGGAACGTCGGGCCAAGCGTGAAGAGCAAAAACGAAAAGAGTTGAAAGACTTGGAGCCGCGTTACCGTCCCAAATTTGATGAGGAGGAGGAAGAAAAACGCGGCGTATTGGGTTGGTTGAAAAAAGGGAAGAAAGACGACGAGCCGGAAGAAGAGGTCAATTGGGAACCACCGTCCTTTAAAGAAGAAGAAAAGGACAAGTCGGATCATGTGTTGGTTGATCCGGAAATTCAACGGCAAAAAGAACAGGAGACGGAGGAATGGGAGGAAGAGTCGGGAGAGCAGGAAGAAAACGAACAGGAACCGGCCAAAATCCCGTTCAAGCCTTCATGGTTGAAGGAAAAGGATCCTGCTGCCAAATCGGGCAATCCGTATGATTCCGAATCGAAATTGCCGCCGAGAGGCAAGCGGAAGAAAAATCATGGTGAATAAGGGAATCGAATAGAAGGGTGATCTTTTTCCACGAGTACCGTTTTTGCATTTCGAATCAGGTGAAAAAGGAAAAAGACGACCCTTCAACATGGATGTGGAAGGGAAGGAGCCTCAGGACAGGGTGTGTTGGTATTCGTTATGGGCCATGTTGTTTCAGATGAGCGACGACATAAGCTCGACCGTGCATCGATTCGGCGTGCGTAGGCACCCCATCGCGGGAGATATCTCCCCTAAGCGGAGCGTTCTTTGGCAGCGTCCTGCACTCCCGATTCCCACTGCATTGGTTACTTTCTGTGCTGCTGGGCGCAGGTGAAGCGAGTCGGGAACGCGATGCGGTCAATGGATCAGACACGCCCTGTTTGCGAAACTTTAGCCGGCAGTTTCGGGTTATTACGTATAATGACTGTCAATGGGTTGCACCCTGATGATAACGAGGGGGTGAGACCATTGGCCGAACAGCGTGGATCGCGTGTGGCGGAAGAGTCTGAGGATCGAAAAAACTTGATGGAACAACCGCAAGGAAAAACGGACTCCCAAAACACCAACAATGCCAAAGAACCGAATCACTTGCGGGCACAGTGAAATCAATCATATTTGGGAATTTGGTTACGAGTTCCGTTTGTCTTGGAATCGTCCCTCAGAACAGGGGCGATTTTTTTTGTGTCGAAATGAAAAAAGGGGGTTGAATAAATATGAATATGGCCGTATAATAATACAAACTTCGACCGCGCGAGGGGGTAGCTTATCCAGTGAAAGCAGTTGTAATCGGATCGACCGGCTATGGTGGCATCGAATTGATCCGATTGTTGCAAGGGCACCCGAATGCCGAGATCGGCGCGATGGTTTCATCTTCCTCGGCGGGAAAACAACTTGGGGAAGTGTACCCACACGCGGCGCATCTCACGTTCACCCTGAAGGAAATGGACGTAGACGGTATTGCGGAAGCGGGGGACGTGGTCTTTTTTGCCACACCTCCCGGTGTCAGTGGCAAATGGGCGCCTGCCTTTTTGGAGAGAGGGAAGATCGTTATCGATCTTTCCGGGGATTTTCGATTGGGGAACCCTGACATCTATCAACAGTGGTACCAACGGGAACCTGCGCCGGTCGAGTGGATGGAACGGGCGGTGTACGGTTTGAGTGAATGGTACAGTGATAAAATCGCCCAGGCGACGTTAATCGCCAACCCGGGATGTTATCCGACAGCTACGTTGCTGGCGGTTTTGCCCTTATTGAAAGAGGGACTCATTCAAACTTCTCCGCTGGTGGTGGACGCCAAATCGGGCGTATCCGGGGCGGGACGAGGATTAAGCGAATCCAAACTGTACTGCGAAGTGAACGAAAATCTGTACCCATATAAAATCGGAGTACATCAGCATACACCCGAGGTGGAGCTGTTTGCGGAAGCGGAATTGGGAGAGCCGGTGAAAATCCTCTTCACTCCGCACCTGGTTCCAATGAATCGCGGGATCTTGACCAACGTGTACGCTCAGGTGAAGCCGGGCGTGACCGGTCACGATGTGGCTGACTGCTATCGCTCGTACTATGAAAACACCCCATTTGTTCGGCTGAAACAAGAAGGAGAATGGCCGCAGACCAAACACGTGCGTGGCAGCAACTTCTGCGATCTGGGATGGCATGTGGACGAACGGACGGGAACCGTCACCGCCGTCGCCGTGATCGACAATTTGATGAAAGGAGCGGCGGGCCAGGCGGTGCAAAATCTGAATATCCGAATGGGATGGCCGGAAACTGCGGGATTGGAAGGATTACCGTTGTATCCGTGATAGAGACGGAACACGATGAGAAAAAGGGGAGAAACAGAAGATGAGCGGAACGGACGTGGCCCAGCTGCAACAAACGGGGATTGACGCGTTTTCGGTGGTGGAGCATCCACGGATCCATTCGCCCAAAGGGTTTTACGCAGCGGGTTTGCACTGTGGCATCAAACGAAAACGGAAAGATCTCGGGTGGATCGTCTGTGAGGTTCCCGCTTCCGCCGCCGCCGTGTACACGATGAACGCCTTTCAGGCGGCGCCGTTGAAAGTGACTCGCGAGAGCTTGGAAAAAGAGGATCACCTTCAAGTGATGCTGGTCAACAGCGGCAATGCCAATGCCTGCACCGGCCCGCAGGGAGAAGCGGATGCGTACCGAATGCGCCGAGAAACGGCGGAATTGTTCGGGATCTCAGAGCATTTGGTCGGGGTCGCTTCCACAGGGGTGATCGGCGAGTTGCTGCCGATGGACCGGATTTCAGCAGGTCTTCGCGCATTGCGAGAACAAATGGACCATGTGGGCGACAGCGGACACGATGATTTCGCCCAGGCCATCTTGACCACCGACACTTGCACCAAAGCCGTGGAAGTGGTCGTCGCGGTCGAAGGTCAGGAAGTGAGAATCGCCGGTGTGGCCAAAGGATCAGGCATGATTCATCCCAATATGGCCACCATGCTGGCGTTTCTTACAACGGATGCCGTGATCGAACCGGCGGTATTGAGAGGACTGCTGAGAGAAGTGACGGATGAGACATTCAACATGATCACCGTCGATGGCGATTGCAGCACCAATGACATGGTGGTTGCGATGGCAAGCGGATTGGCAGCACACACCACCGCCCTTCACCCGGATCATCCGGATTGGCCAGCATTCCGCTCAGGTTTCGTTTATGTATGTCGCCGTTTGGCACAGATGATTGCACGGGACGGAGAAGGAGCGACTAAGCTTGTCGAGGTGACCGTCAGTGGTGCGCCGACGCAGGAGACGGCACGGCAAGCAGCTAAGTCGGTGGTGGGCTCCAATTTGGTCAAAGCGGCGGTGTTCGGTGCCGACCCCAATTGGGGACGGATTCTCTGTGCGATCGGATATGGTGCGCCGTTGATCGATCCTGCTTCAGTGGATGTGAAGATCGGAGAGATTCACGTGGTGAAAAACGGTTTGCCCGTCCCGTTCGACGAAGAAGCAGCCCAATCGGTCTTGAACCGTGACATGGTGAGATTCTATGTCGATTTGCATCAGGGAGAGTTTAAGGCGACCGCATGGGGATGCGACCTGACTTACGAGTACGTGCGCATCAATGCTTGTTACCGAACATGATGTCTCCTGTTGGCATCCGATGTCCCAGAGCAAAGCTGACAAAAAAGCTCCGGGTCGGGGTGCTGATTTTCTGGTCGATTTGCATATTTATACATTAGGATGTTTTTATATACAGACAGGAGAGGAGAGAGGCGACATGGTTACCCGCAACATCATGGTTATCAAAATTGGCGGCAGTGTGACGGATCGGCTTCATCCATCGTTTTTTTCCACCTGCGTCTCTCTCTTGGAGCGGGGGTGGCAGCCTGTCATCGTACACGGAGGCGGTCCCTGGATCAACCGCTGGCTGGAGAAAGCCGGGATTACGCCTCGTTTTGTTGACGGATTACGCGTCACGGACGCTGACACATTGGAAGTGGTCGAGATGGTATTGGCCGGTGCGATGAACAAACATTTGGTTTCGCAATTCACACAAGCCGGTGCACGTGCGATCGGAGTCAGCGGGGTCGACGGTGAGCTGATTCGGGTGAAGCAACGGGATCCCGCCCTGGGTTATGTGGGGGACGTGACGGAGGTGAATCCGAGCATGTTGCAGGGGCTGCTGGATCAAGGATGGTTGCCCGTTGTGGCATCGCTGGGTGTGGATGCAACCGGTCAACACTACAACGTCAACGCCGATCACGCGGCAGGGGCGATTGCACAGGCGCTGAAGGCGCACACCTTGGCGATGGTGACCGACGTCCCCGGTATCTGGAAAGTGGACAACGGGGAGAAGCGTGTGCTTCGACGCGTCACACCTGAGCAGATCGATGAAATGATCGCCGACGGTACGATCGCTGGCGGCATGATCCCCAAAGTGACAGCCGGGATGCGGTGCTTGAGCGGTGAAGTGGAACGCGTGATGATCGTCGACGGACGCGCCCCGCAGGAGTGGAAAGACGGTACACAAGCGGTGTTTGCGGGCACCAGCATTGTAAGGGAGTGGTGAGAAACCATGGCTCTGTTTCCAACCTACGCGCGGATTCCGGTCCGCGTGGCGAGCGGTAGCGGCAGTATCCTGCTGGATGAAGACGGCAAGCGTTATCTGGATTTCACTTCCGGTTTGGGTGTGTGCAACCTGGGCCATTGCCACCCGGCCGTGGCGACGGCGGTGGAAGCCCAGCTGAAGCAACTGTGGCATGTGTCCAACCTGTTTCACATTCCGTTGCAGGAACAAGTGGCGGATTTGCTGGTGCAAGCCAGCGGCTTGGGGGCGGTATTTTTCTGCAATAGCGGGGCGGAGGCCAACGAAGCGGCCATCAAACTGGCGCGGAAATACGCCAGTGAAAAACGGGGAATCAAATGTCCCGTCATTGTCACGTTCCGAAAATCCTTTCACGGTCGGACACTGGCCACATTGACGGCGACGGGTCAGGACAAGGTGAAAACAGGATTTGACCCTCTGCCGGAAGGCTTCGTCTACGCCACCTATAACGACTTGAGATCGGTTGAAGAAGCACTGACTCCAGATGTGGCCGGGGTGTTCCTGGAACTGGTGCAAGGTGAAGGTGGCGTTCGGCCCGCCGATCAGGCGTTTGTGGAGGGATTGGCCCGGTTGTGCGCCGACAAGGGTGTGCTTCTGATGGTGGATGAAGTGCAGACCGGAATGGGACGGACTGGCAAACTGTTCGCCTGCGAACATTATGGTATCGTGCCGGATATCATGACGTTGGCCAAAGGGTTGGGCAACGGGATGCCGGTCGGGGCGATGCTGGCCAAAGCCGAATACGTGGACGTGTTCGGACCCGGCTCGCACGCCTCCACGTTTGGTGGCAATCCGCTGGCGATGGCGGCTGCAAGGGCGGTACTCACAGAGATGACGGAATCGGATGTGTTATCCCGAGCGGTGGAACACGGCACGTGGCTGATCAACCGTTTGAAGGAAAAATTGGAGGGGCGGCCGGGAGTCGTGGAAGTGCGAGGGTTGGGACTGATGATCGGGATCGAGTTGAACCAACCCGTCGCGCCGGTGATCGAGGCTGCTCGTCGACGCGGTTTGCTGGTGAGCCCTGCGGGCCCCCAGGTGGTTCGTTTGTTGCCGCCGCTGGTCACGGAGCCTGCCCAATTGGAGAAAGCGGTGGAAATCTTGACAGCCGCATGGGAGGAGGTGGAGAAGGGTGAAAGCGTATCTGGTGTTGGACACGGGGGACGTATTTGAAGGCACCTGGATCGGGCGTCCGTCGGAAGTGTTGGGCGAAGTGGTGTTCACCACCGGTATGACCGGATACCAGGAGGTATTGACCGATCCGTCCTATGCGGGTCAGATAGTGACGTTTACTTATCCGCTGTTGGGCAATTACGGTATCGTACCGGGTGAGGAAGAGAGCGTCCGCCCACACTGCGCCGGTGTCATATTGAGTGAAACATACGAGCAGGCGGACACCTCGTTGAGCGAATGGCTGCACCGTCACGGCGTGACCGGCATTGCCGGTGTGGATACGCGCACGGTGGTGAAGATCGTCCGTGAGAAGGAATGCGTGCGCGGGGTGATCTCCTCCGTGCCGAATCCGCAAGTGGAAGAATGGCCCGATCCCTGTTCCCCGCGCTGGGTAAGCCAAGTGTCAGTGACCAAGCCCGTGACATACGCCGGAGATCCCTTCGCTCCCCACATCGTTTTGGTGGACTTCGGTGCGAAAGCCTCCATTTTACGGTCAATGCAGGAGCTGGGGTGCCGGGTGACCGTGGTACCTTTCCATCTACCGCCGTCAGAGGTAGCCAAGCTGGAGCCCGACGGGTTGCTCTTTTCCAACGGACCCGGTGATCCGAAAGCGTTGTTGCCGTATTTGTCCGAGTGGGTGCCGTTCATCCAAGGGATTCCCACGCTGGGCATTTGTCTGGGCCATCAGTTGCTGGCCCTGGCTTTGGGCGGTGACACGGACCGTCTGTCATTCGGCCATCGCGGAAGCAACCATCCCGTCAAGGAGCTGGAAACGGGGCGCGTGTGGATTACGTCGCAAAATCACGGATACGCGGTGCGTGAAGAGTCGTTGGACCCGGCCCAATGGCGGGTGACACATCGACATATCCACGACGGATCAGTGGAGGGAATCGCCCACCGGCAATATCCGATTCAGGGTGTACAATTCCATCCTGAAGCACATCCGGGGCCGTCGGACGCTGCGGAAATCTTCCACCGTTTCATCGAGATGGTACAGCAGAAGAGGAAGGTGACGATCCATGTCGGCTGATGCAATCAATCCAGAACAACCAGTGCCAAATCCACAACCCGTTCGCAGCGTTCTGGTGATCGGCTCCGGTCCAATCGTGATCGGCCAGGCTGCCGAATTTGACTATTCCGGCACGCAGGCATGTCTGGCGCTGAAGGAAGAGGGCATCCGCGTCATCCTGATCAATAACAACCCGGCCACAATGATGACCGATCCGGATGTGGCCGATGTCATCTACATGGAACCGCTCACCGTCGACGTGGTGACGGAGATTATCAAACGGGAGCGGCCCGATGGATTGCTGGCCACGATGGGTGGGCAAACGGGGCTTAACTTGGCGGTGGCTCTGCATGAAAAAGGGGTACTGAAGCAATATGGCGTCCGTCTTCTCGGCACGCCGATCGAGACGATCGTCAAAGGGGAGGACCGGGAAGCATTTAAGCAGATGATGGCGGACATCGGTGAGCCCGTCCCCCGGAGCCAAACCGTTTCGACGGTAGAGGAAGCGGTGGAATTTGCCGGGGAAATCGGCTATCCCGCCATCATCCGCCCGGCCTACACCCTGGGCGGGTTCGGCGGCGGGATCGCCCGAGATGAAGCTGAGCTGCGCGAGATCGCCCGCAAAGGTCTCGCGGCCAGCCCCATCCGTCAGATTCTCGTAGAGCAGAGCATTCTGGGATGGAAAGAGATCGAATATGAAGTAATGCGGGATCATGCTGACACGTGCATCACTGTGTGTAACATGGAAAACATTGACCCCGTCGGCATCCACACAGGGGACAGCATCGTCGTGGCCCCGTCGCAAACGTTGACTGATCGTCAGTATCAACAGTTGCGGTCGGTGGCGTGCAAAGTGATCCGTGCCTTGGGCGTGATCGGCGGTTGCAACATTCAATTCGCCGTTCATCCCGAGACGGGCGAATACGCCATCATCGAAGTGAATCCGCGGGTCAGTCGCTCCAGTGCGCTGGCTTCCAAGGCGACGGGGTATCCGATCGCCCGTATCGCCGCCAAATTGGCGGTGGGATACCGTTTGGACGAATGTATCAACCCGGTGACGGGTCACACGTTTGCCAGCTTTGAGCCGGCGCTGGATTACGTGGTGGTCAAACTGCCCCGTTGGCCGTTCGATAAATTTCCGTACGGGGAACGCAAACTCGGCACACAGATGAAGGCCACCGGGGAAGTCATGGCACTCGGTCGCAACCTGGAATCGGCGATGTACAAAGCGATCCGCTCATTGGACATGGGATTGGACGCCTTGGTATTGCCCCAATTTGCCGATTGGAGCGACGAAGCGTTGGCACAGGGATTGGAGGAAGCCGATGACCGGCGTCTGTTCCTGATCGGGGAAGCCTTCCGTCGCGGCTGGAGCGTGGAACAGGTGCATCAGCTCACCAGCATTACGCCCTTTTTCCTGTACAAACTGCAGCAGATGGTGGAGTTGGAACGGCAACTGGCGGAGCGCACTTGGGAATCGGTTCCTGACGATCTGTTAAAAAAAGCCAAAGAATGGGGTGTGGCCGACTCCTGGTTGGCACGGACGTGGGGCGTTTCGGAAGATGAGTTGCGCGCAGACTTGCAACAGAAAGGATGGTCTCCGTCATACAAATGGGTGGATACCTGTGCCGCTGAGTTTGTCGCGGAAACCCCGTACTTTTACTCCACCTGGAAAGGCAACGATGAAGTGGAGACCGCATCCGCCGAGCGTCGCGTCTTGGTGGTCGGTTCGGGGCCGATCCGCATCGGACAGGGCATCGAATTCGACTACTGCTCGGTACACACGGTAAAAGCCCTCAAAAAATGGGGAATCTGCGCCGTGGTCGTGAACAATAACCCTGAGACGGTCAGCACCGACTATGCCACAGCCGACCGATTGTATTTCGAACCGCTTACCGTCGAAGACGTCTGGCATGTTGCTGAAAAAGAGCTGGTGGACGGCGTGATGGTGCAAACCGGCGGGCAGACGGCGGTCAAATTGACCCGGGGATTGGAGAAAGCGGGTTTGCGTTTGTACGGCACCTCATCCGCTGCGATCGATCGGGTGGAGGATCGGGAGCTGTTTTACCGCTGGTTGAATGAACTGGAGATTCCGCATATTCCTGGAGCAACAGCCGCCTCTCCCGAGGAGGTTTTCGCACTGGCGGAGAAGCTGGGTTATCCCCTGTTGTTGCGTCCTTCCTATGTGATTGGTGGACAGGGGATGATGGTGGTACACAGCCCCGACCAACTGGCTACAGTAATGGTGACGTACGATCAGTACGGGGTGACGGAAGCCGCTTATCCACTCCTGCTGGACCGGTTCATGGAAGGGGTCGAAGTGGAGGTGGATGCGGTCACTGATGGTCGGGACGTGGTCATCCCCGTGTTGGTCCAGCATGTGGAACGGGCCGGTGTTCATTCCGGAGACAGCATCTCGTTCCTGCCGGCGATCGACCTGCCCGACGCGGTGCGCGACCGGCTGGTTGATTACACGGAGCGGATGGCTCGTTCCCTGTCACACAAAGGATTGCTCAACATCCAGTTCGTCATCCACGACGGAGAGGTGCGAGTGTTGGAAGTCAACCCGCGTGCGTCTCGGACAGTGCCCATCGTCAGCAAGGTGACGGGGGTACCGATGATCGAGTGGGCCACCCGGGTGCAGATGGGCGAACCCCTGGCCAATTTCGCCCCGACGGGTCTGCTCCCCCCACCTCCGATTGTGGCAGTGAAAGCACCAGTGTTTTCCGCTGCCAAATTGCCCGGCGTCGATCCCGTCCTCGGACCCAACATGAAATCGACCGGTGAAGTGTTGGGGATGGGCCTCACACCGGAGATCGCCATGAAAAAAGTGTTGCCGTCGGCTGTCGGTGCACCGTTGCCCGAATTGAATTCCCGCACCCAGGTGTTTCTGTCGGTATCCGACGTGAAAAAGCATGCGCTGGGCTCCCTGGTCCGCGAATTGTCCGCCAAAGGGGTCTCTATTTACGGAACACCGGGAACAGCCCGTTACATCCTGCAACAATGGGGCGTTGAAGTGAAGAGCCTGATAGAAGAAGAGTGGATGGAATGGTTGAAGGCTGATGGCGACAAAAAAGTCGTCGTCAATGTGGCCACCCGTGGCAATGATCCCAAGCGCGCGGGGTATCGTCTGCGTCGGGCGTGCCTGGGATGGCAGGTGCCTTGCTTCACCTCGCTGGAGACGTTTCGCTGGTATGTCCGTATCGCCGGAGAGGCCACTCCGGTGGAGCAGGCGTTGGTTCCCATTACCGCAACCGAATGGAAGGAGGTCGTCCAACCATGAGTGTCGCATTGGTTCCCATACAAGCAGAACCGTTGAAAGGACGGGACTGTCTGTCGCTGGCAGATTGGAAACCGGAGGAAATCGCACTGATTTTGGATGTGGCTCAAAGATTGAAGGAGAAACAGCGTCGCGGAGAGCGCTACACCCCGTTGGCAGGCAAAACGCTGGCCATGATTTTCGACAAACCATCCACCCGGACGCGGGTGTCGTTTGAGACAGGGATCGCCCAACTGGGAGGATATGCGCTCTCATTGAACCGAAATGAACTGCAGTTGGGGCGGGGTGAGACCATCGCGGATACCGCCCGTGTGCTGTCCCGCTATGTGGACGGGATCCTGATTCGCACCTTTGCGCACCGTACCGTGGTCGAATTGGCCCGGTATGCCGAGGTGCCTGTCATCAACGGACTGACCGACCTGCACCATCCGTGTCAGGTGTTGGCCGACCTCCTCACCCTTCAGGAGAAAAAAGGAACGTTGGATGGTTTGAAGCTGGCTTTTGTAGGCGACGGGAACAATGTGGCCCATTCCCTCCTTCACGGTTGCGCCGCGATGGGTGTTCACATCTCCGTCGCCGCTCCGGAAGGTTATCAGCCATTGTCGGAAGTGGTGGAGGAAGCATGGCAGATCGCCAAGGATACGGGGGCTGAGATCACGATTACGACCGACCCCGCCGAAGCGGTCCATCAGGCCGATGCCGTCTATACCGACGTGTGGGCAAGCATGGGGCAGGAGGAGGAAAAGGAGCTCCGCAAACAAATCTTTGGCGGTTATCAGGTGGATGCGGAATTGATGAGCAAGGCGAAGCCAGATGCCGTTTTCCTCCACTGCCTGCCCGCCTATCGCGGATGGGAAGTGACTGCCGACGTATTGGATGGACCACAATCCGTCGTGTGGGATCAGGCGGAAAACCGCCTGCACGCCCAAAAAGCGTTGATGTTGCTATTGATGGGCTGAGTGGATATTAGCGATATTTGGATATGCGTTCACCATGCGCCCGATCGAAAACAGATGGCTTTCGGTCGGGTGTTTTTATATTTTTCATTGATACATAATCATTTTCATAGTACGATGAAGGGAGTAACCGTCATTTTGAAAAATGGGAATATGATATACGAATCAGTCCGGGTAGTTCTTTCCCCAGCGTTTACGAGAAACTCAGTGGTACTTACGGTTGTGGCCGGAGATGATCAACATGACATTGGCACAACAGCGATTGTTGATCTTTTGTATTGCTTCGGGTGTTTTGGCCAGCGTGATGAGCACCTCCATGCTCTCCATCGCATTTCCCGATCTCGTCCAATTCTTTTCGATCAGTTATGAGACACTTCAGTATAGAAACATCCTGTTCTTTACTTTTTTTGCAGTTGGGCTTCCGTTTTTCGGGAAAATCACGGATCGCTTGGGTGCTCGATCGAGTATCTGAGGGGGTTGTCCCTTTTTGTTTTGTCCTGTTTGATCAACAGTGTGATGACCTATTGGTACGGCTTTTTGTTTTTCCAATCGATACAGGCGGTTGCCGATGCGATGATTGTCCCGGCAATTGTGACACTGATTCGGCACCATTTTCCCGACGAGCGGGTGGGGTGGGCGTTCGGCTGGTTTTCCGCCACCTTGTCATTGGCAACCATCGTAGGCCCCGCTTTGGGGGGATTGATTCTCAAAGCCTACGAGTGGCACGCGCTCTTTCTCGTTCTGGCCATTCTCGCCCTGATCAGCCTGATGCTCGGTTGGATTCGCATCCCCGTACAAACGACGTGTGAAAAACCGTCCGGAGGTGCGTCCATCCCCTGGATCAGCAGTTTGTCAGTGTTGTCAGGGATCATCTTCCTGCAAATGTTTTTGTTGGAACCGACCAACATCGTGCTGCTGGTCACAGCATTTTTAGCCCTTGGAGTATTCTGCTACGGGGAGGCATGCCGCACGCCTCTGTTGCCCAAAGGGTTTTATCGGAATGCCCGTTTTCTGAACGCCTGCGTACGTGTCTTTCTGATTTTTATGGTGATCAACACCATCTCCCTTTACGGCCCCAGTTATCTGCGGGATGTTCACCATTGGCCGACGGATCGAATCGGATGGGTGATCCTGGTCGAGTCATTGATCGGCATGATCTTGGCCAATCTGGCTGGAAGGGCGGCGGACCGGTATCCGTTGTCAGCGATGGGAAGCGGTATGGGATTGAGCCTTCTCGGGATCGTCCTGTTATTGTTGACGGCTTTCGGTATCGGTTCCATATGGATGTTTCTCTTCATTTACTTGCTGATCGGAGTCGGACATACCTTCACCATGCCCGCGCAGAACAAAATCGCGTTGCTGAGTGTCCCGAGGCAACAAACGGGCAACTATATGGGACTCTTTCAAATGATTCAGTTTATTACGGGTTCTTTCGCAGCTGGTGCGTTCGGTTCATGGGTGGAGACAGGCGGGACGGGCCGGATCAATACCCTCGGCTTCCGGTTGATGATGTGGATCTGTATGGGTTTATTGGCCGGAGCGTTCGTTACGGTGTTGGTTGATCGGTACCTGTCCAAATGGCGGACAGATCAGCTGGACGCATTCAGAGTTGGCCGTTGAGGGTAGGGAATGATGTTATGAAGGAGAAAGTCGGTATTTCAAGAGGATTAGGGCGTGTCTGGTTACTCATTGGAATGTCCTTATCCAGCGACGCAACCATCAAGCTAGCAAAACAGGAGTGAGAGGAAAAAGGCGCATCTGGATCAAAATCGTTGATCAGACAAACACAAGTCAAGGGGAACGGTAGGATATGCAGAAAAGGACGGGCGAGTTAACATGGAAGTGTTGCAAGTCGATCTTCGGAGAGCCGGCTACGAGCAGGCGCACGCAGTGGTACACGATATTTCGTTTTCGTTGAAAAGCGGTGAAATGATGGGATTGATCGGTCCCAATGGCACAAGTAAAAGCACCACCATCAAAGTGATTTTGGGCTTATTAAAAAACGTGGACGGTCGGGTGAGCCTGACGGTACCCCGCCAACGGTATAGTTATGTACCGGAACACCCCGTATTGTACGATGATTTGACGGTGTGGGAGCATCTGGAATTGGGCGGCTTCCGCCTATGAGATGCCACGTGAGGAATTTGAAAAGAAAGCCGATGAGTTATTGGAGCGGTTTCAATTGACGAAAGAGAAGCATCATCTTCCACGAAGCTTCTCCAAAGGGATGCAACAAAAAGTGATGCTGATCGTGGGGTTTCTGTTGCAACCGGACCTCTATATCGTGGATGAGCCTTTTATTGGTCTGGACCCGCGAGCGACCAAGGAGCTGCTGCATTTGTTGATGGAAGAGCGCAAGCGCGGGGCCGCTGTACTGTTGTCTACGCATGTGTTGGATACGGCCGAAAAAATCTGCGATTCGTTTCTCCTGCTTACGGGAGGGCGATGTGTGGCTCGTGGCACGCTGGCAGAGCTACGGTCGCGGATGGGACGTGAGGAAGCTTCGTTAATGGATTGTTTCAATTTCTTCACGTCGGCCTAGGCTGTTTCCAGTTACTCATGGATCTGAGAGCGTCTAGCCTTTTTAGGAGGACAAAATCCGTACGTAGACGATACAGGACATATGGATTGGACGCGCCCCAGAAGGTGCAACCCATGCCGCAGAAATGGTTTCTTCGGAGATGGTGGTCGGATTGGCGGTTTCAGTACCAGGTGTGGCGTGGATGATATGGATGCGTATGCGCGTCCGAGAGCAGGGAACCTGGCTTCAGGATATGGCGTATGAGCGAACACAGCGGTTGAAATGGGCTTCGTTCATTTTGGGCAAGTCGGGCGTGTTGAACCGCCCTTCCTATTGGGTCAAAAAGCGGCCGTGGCTGTTCCCGCGTTCCGGCCGGATCTTTCGGAAGCAGACAGCCGCTCATGTCCTTGCGGAAGTGGTCATCAAATCCTTTTTCCGTAACGGCCATCAGCTGATCCAATACGGCCAATTGGTGGGGGTGTGCACGGCGGCGGTCGTCGCTTCGCCATTTTGGTTTATGGCTGCTGTTTTCCTTATTGTTGGGTTTATGGGTCCGCTCCTTTTGGCGTGGGTGGTGTTCCCATGAGCTTTTTCGTGTGTGGTTTCCAGCGGGGAGCATCCCGAAAAGCGGGTTGGTCATCGCCTTTTCCGTTTTGCATCTGATTGGTTTCCTCCCGCTGTCCGTAGCGGTTGGCATCGTCTCGTTCAGCGGTTGGTGGGTGTTGTGGATGATCCCCGCCGGTTGGGCGGCGGGGCGATTCACCGTCCACCTGTTTGCCGGTTGGGAAGTATCTGCCGGTGTGACCGGTAGATCCGGTTTGCCAGGCTAACCCTTTATCGTTGGGTGGGAGGGGTCACCAACCACTTTATTTGAAGGGGAAATGAAGTTGCCTTTGTTGACGGGCAATTCAACAATAAAAAAGAAGAGGACGGCATCGGCCGTCTCTTCGTATCAAATTGTGATGCTACACATCAATCATGATCCGACTTTTTTACATCCTTTGGATAAGGTGCATTTCCTTTTGTCGCTTTCCAAATCGCGAGGTTCAGCTGATCATCCGGTGCCGCATCTTCACGAGAAAAGTCCATCTGGCTGGATTCCTTAGCCATCGGCGCATCCTGACCATTGATACGGTCGAGGGGGTAGGTCGGCCCCACTGCATCGTACGGTTTGAAATTCGGATGCGTTGTAAACGTATTAAGCATCGGTGTTGCCGCAGCATCATACTGTGTGAGGGGTTGCATACCGAGAATCAGTTCGATCGTCTTGAGCATAGACGCGGTATCGTAGAACGTACTATCTACCGTGCCCTTTTGTGTGTAAGGGCTGATGACAAGGGCCTCCGTCCGATGCGCGTCCACGTGATCCGGGCCGTCTTGTGCGTCATCTTCTACAATGAAGATGGCTGTATCTTTCCAGTATGGTGAGTGACTGACGGCGTCAACCAGTTTTCCGACAGCCAAGTCGTTTTGTGCGACATAGGATTGCGGTGACAAGGCGCCAGGTGTCGTTCCTTTGGTGTGATCGTTCGGCAAACGTACGATTTCCAACTGCGGAAGATTACCGTTCTTCACGAATTGCTGGAACTCCTTGTTCCACTCATCAAATCTGGTTAAATCGGAAGTATCCATATCCCAGCCCGTAAAATTCGGGTCATAGTTGTTCCCGATGCTGGGGTCCGCAGGTACAGACTTTCCAAATTGATAGAACTCACCATAGTCACGGAACGAAACGCCCGATCGTTTTGCGTCATTCCATAAGAACCCATCCTTCGGATAAGTCGCTGTGTTGTCGCCTTCAAAGTCATATGGGCGATTTCGATCGGAGTAGTTCGCCGGCCAGTTCTTTTCAACATAGTCGTTCGCCTTGGCTCCCGTCGCCCAGTTATGCCCTTGAGCACTGATTTCTGCATCCGTATAGAAGTTGTCCAACAGCACAAATTGGTCGGCCAGCTTATGCAGGTTGGGTGTGATGTTTTTCCCAAACATGGTCAGGTTCGGATCGCCGTTGCCTTTTTTCATGTCACCGAAAACTTGGTCATATGTGCGGTTTTCTTTTATGACGTAAATGACATGTTTGATAGGTGATTTTTCTCCAGCAAAACGCGGAATGACAGAGGCGCCTTTGCCTTCATCCTGTGCAAGGAACCGATCGTTTCGCATCACTTGTTGTGTGTAGCTTTTCAACTTCCTATCATCGGGGGTGTCGATGAAAGACAAGGTTCCTTTTATCATGCTGCCAATATATTGAGTAGATGGACCGTACGTTCCTTGTTGATAACCTTTGTTGGTACCGGCTCCCATCCCTTTGGCATTCAATACCATGATATGTTTTCCATCCGCACTCAATTGAATATCGGTCGGATACCATGCAGTGGGAATCAAACCCTTCACGCGGGGCTCTTTTCCAAGGCGGATGACCGCAACGTCATTGTTGCCCGCGTTAGCAACGTACAA
The DNA here is from genome assembly GCF_030433435.1 of Polycladomyces subterraneus. Classification (NCBI taxonomy): domain Bacteria; kingdom Bacillati; phylum Bacillota; class Bacilli; order Caryophanales; family Thermoactinomycetaceae; genus Polycladomyces; species Polycladomyces subterraneus. Next base: position 13,639 of record NZ_JANRHH010000013.1, on the reverse strand, counting down.
TGTTTGACCGTCCGGACTTACAGCCAATGCATCGGGCTGGCTACCGGTCTTCGCGTGTTTATACGGGGAGAGAGAGAGGGTTTGGATCACTTTGTCCGAGCTCGAATCAATCACGGAAATTTGATCACTGTCGGAATCCGAAACGTAAATGTTTCCATTCTTCGGGTTGGTTGCGATTGCGTTTGGGTGGAGACCAACGGGGATATCAGATTTTTTCGTGAAGGTCGCGAGATCAATGACGCTAACGCTGCTTTCTCCCCAATTGCTTACGTACAACTTGCTTCCGTCTTTACTGAGATCCACTGTATACGGAAACTTGCCGACAGATACGGAAGAGACGATTTGCTTCGTGGTTAGATCAATTTTGGATACTTGGCCGGACATGTTATCTGCCACATACAGGTACTTGCCATCTGGAGAAACCGTGATACCAGCCGGGTAAAAATTGGTTTTCTTGGCATCCGACATCTGAATGGGTGGCTGTTCCGTTAACTGACCGGCGTGGAAACGGTAAACGCGAATTTTGTTATTTCCTCCCGCAGAAGCATAAACCGTTTGACCATCCGGGCTAAATGCAACGCCGAAATAAAGTGCCTCCGGTGCCTTGTACGAGATTGTTTGTACGACTTTTTGCGTCTTGGTGTCCACTACCTGTAAAGATTGGACACCCTGCCCGGCATTTGATACAATGACATATTTGTGGTCAGGACTGATCGCCGATCCCATCGGGAAATCGCCCAATTGAACTTGCTTTCCGGCAGGAGTTAACGTCCAGTTGTAAGGAGTGACCGCAGTTCCATCTGCTTGAGGTCCGGCAGTGCGATGCGTCCAATCTACAGCAAACGCCGTTCCCGTACCGACAACCGCCAGAGCTACGAAAGCCGAGACTACTTTCCTCCTTAGATTCATCTCCCTCAACTCCCAAATTGGTTTAGTGTTTCCATCTAAATAATAGAGAAGTTATTTTAGCAAAATATTTTCTATATGTAATGTTTCACTTAACGTGATGATCCCAAATCCGATTACATTAAGGCAATCAACGTAACACATTGTCGTTAGTCCATCCACTCTTGCCCACGATCGACTATCACCGGCTAGATCATGTGTGCTGATGCTGGCGCTCCACAAAATGAAAGAGGCGACAATATCGCCGCCTCTTTTGTTCCTTTTCGTATGGGTGAATCTATTTCTCATTCTTTTGGGGTTCACCCGTAATCGGGTCTAGGAAGAGCTTCTCATTGCGCGGCCCGTGATGGAAATCAAACATGTTTTTGAGAGAACCAGCCACCGCGTCAAAAGAATGGTCGCCTATCCGTCCTAATTTCCAGTTATCCTCAATAAAGCGAAGGATCGATGCCTGGTCGGTAACGGTGTGATCAACAAAATTCTTCTTGGCGTAAGGCGAGATGACCAGCAAGGGCAAACGCGGTCCGTATCCTGCGCGATCCAGATAGGGTCCGAGCTTGGGAGTTCCAGCGTTACCAGGACCGAACAAGGCATCATATTGAGGATCATTTGATCCGTTCACGAGAGGTCCCATGACATGATCATACCAACCATCAGAATCATCATATGCGATGATCACAGCAGTGTTTTTCCATTCAGGAAGCTTTTGCAGACGATTGATCGTGTTCACGATAAAGTGTTGCTCATCAAGCGGATCAGAATAACCGGCATGACCGTCCTGATAGTTTGCAGCCTTCAAGAAACTTACCGCCGGAAGATTTCCAGCTTCTGCAGCTTTCCAGAAGTCTTCCAGATCGTATTGATGATTGGCTTGATCTGTATGTCCGATCATTTTAACGGAAGTGGGTGGTAAATGATTCGGATTGGCCGTTGATTGATAGTACTGGAACGGTTCATGATGAGGGTTATAATCCGTTACCCATTTGCCTGCAATATTCTGATGCTGCGCTTTGGGATCACGGAATCCGCCTTGGAACCAGCCCCAAGTGATACCTTTGGCGTTCAACAGGTCACCGACATTTTTCCCGCTCATGGCAGCTTGCGGTCTGTTTGGATCGGACGCTTTGTCATAATACGGATCCGGATCTCCGATTACGGTACCGTTTGCTACATTATCCTTGATGTCTCCAACTTTGACCCCTTTCAAATAGCCTGTGGCACCGTGAGTTTGCCCGGAAATCAAGTTCAGCGCCCCGGGGGTGGAAGGACCAAACGTCGTGCCGTAGGAGTTATCGCTCATGGCAAAATGTTGAGCATAATTCCACAGGGCGGTAACCGTATTCCCGTCGTAATAATCCATTACCAAGGACTTATCTTTGCCGCCCGATGTATTTTCAACAAATTTATCCATTTTTCCGCCATCAAATGCTTTTTGTTCAGCCGTATATTCGTGATCCATATCATCGGTCATCGCTTGGGAACGATCGAGGCGTTTGGGGTTATAGAGATTGGGGTTGTGTGTCAGAAGTTCCTTTGTCAATCCATTGACGTGCGGTGTGCCCTTCTTGGCTTGGAATTTCGGTTCACCTGGCAGGTTTGCGGCATGTGGGTAGGTTCCAAAGTAGTGGTCAAAGGAAACGTTCTCGTCAAAAAGGACCACTACGTGTTTGATGGGTGTCGTGGTGTCTTTTTCATTGGAAACCACAGAACCATGACCATCATGCTTCTCAAAAGCGAATACGGGTACGGTCAAAAAAGCGCTGATTGCAACCATACAGCTGGCAAGGCCCAATGCTGTTTTCTTCTTCATCTTTTCAACTCCTTCACCCATGTTTCTCGGAATCTCTCGTTGGGGGTTCTCCTTACCAAGTGGGAGAATGGCTCAATATGAATGAAGGTCCTCCTTCCATGATCTCGTTAGATCTGCTGGTGTTTTTGCTCATTCATAAAGTGAGAACCCTCGTTACTGGTCTCCTTGCACAGTTTCATGATAGACAACAATTATGAACAACGTTTTAACCGATTGTTATTTCTGTAAAAACCGTATGATCAGACCAGAGAATGAGTACAACCAAGCAAAAAGCCTTGTAAATATGTGTGAGAATGGTCTCTCATGTCAAGTGTTAAATACCGTTGCCAACGATCACGGATCATGGCAGGAGAGATCATATTCGGAGGTGTCTCCGGGTTTGGGTAAAAAATCCATCCATAGTGGGATCTTGGCATAGAAAACCATTCCTCTCAAACACAAATTTTTCTATTTTTTCTACTGGATGAGATTAGGAAAATCGCTTGACTCAAATATGCTAGGACTTAAAATATTCCTATCGATGTCAATAAAAAACAGAGGAGGGGACTCTGAGAAGCGCATTTCCGGGCTATACAGGTCGGCAGGAACGGTGATATGCGATTCAATTAATATAAGTCGGAAAAGTCGGTCAAATCCTGCTCGGTGTGATACCTGTCATTGATCCATCCGAGAAAAACAGCGCTGAATGGGAGAAGGGGGAATTTCATGCGGCGCCGGAAAAGTCGGCTCCTGATGTATTTGGTGGCCGGAATCGCGGCTTTTGTGGCATTTTCCTTACCTGTATATCCCTCCAGTTGGGCCAAGCCCCCGGTGGTGAAGGTGATGGCAGACAATGTTCGTCACCAAATCTGGGGTGACTTTGCCAAAGGCAAAAACAAGAACGTCAAAATGGAATTGGAAGGTAAGCAAACGGTCCTGACACCCAAACAGACTGATCAGGTCGCGGTTTACACTTCGCCTGTCATCCGTTCATCCATTGTATTTACGGATGTCGGTGTCCACTGGAAAAACCGGGCTAAAAACAAGATCAAAGCACAGGCCAACACCCGGATCGACGTGCGCTTTTCTTCCGACGGTCATCATTGGTCTTCGTGGAAGGAGGCCGAAGTCGATGCGGACATGACACCGGGGCCCGGCCATTCGACCGAAACATTCAGCCAATTGATCTACGCCAACAACGGGCGATATTTTCAGTATCGTGTCCAGATGCATTCGGACAAAAACGTGGTTCCGCGCATTAAGGACATTCAGGTGGCGTTCATCAACTCGCGCGATGGGAAAAAAGTAGAGTCCAAGAAGTCCTTCTGGGACATCCTGTTTGAAAAAGTCCACGCCGCAGTCAACAAGCCGGACATTGTCTCCCGAGCCGAATGGGGCGCGGACGAATCCCTGCGCTACAATGCGGACGGAACGGAAAAGTGGCCGCGCGAATACCATTCGGTTTCGCACATTTTCGTCCATCACACGGACACGCCCAACAATGATCCCGACCCCGCCGCTCGCGTGCGTGCCATCTATTACTACCACGCTGTGACCAAAGGCTGGGGTGACATTGCCTATAACGCCATCATCGGCAGTGACGGGCGGATCTACGAAGGGCGAAAAGGGCAGGACAACGATGTGCTGACCAACGGCGTCGTGGGTGCGGGTACGTACGGGTTCAACAAAGGCGGTTTTTCCGTCTCCCTGATGGGTGAGTATCAATCCACTCCGTTGCCCGTCAACATGCGTCAGGCGTTGGTGAAATTGTTGGCGTACGTTGCCTCCATCAACAATATCGATCCGACGGGGAAATCGGATTTTGTTCGGGATTACGAAGTGACTGATCCCAATATTCCGAAGGTGGATTATGATGTACCCAACATCGCTGGTCACCGGGATTCCAAGTACACACCCGGCACCTATTGCCCCGGCGATTACGTGTATAATGATTTGCCGCAAATTCGACAGAACGTGGCGGCGGCCATTCAAGAGGCCAATGTTAATCCCAACCTGAAACGACTGGACGGTGCCAACCGTTATGAAGTGGCGGTCAATGTGAGCAAGGAGTTGGAGAACCGCGGCTTCTCCTCGGACACCATCCTGCTTGCACGCGGGGATTTGTACACTGATGCCTTGTCTGGCGGACCGCTTGCCGCCAAGTCGAAGTCCCCCATCCTGCTGACGTCTACCACCTCTTTGCCGACGTCGGTACAGATGGAAATTCAACGTCGCCATCCGGCCAAAGTAGTGATTCTCGGCGGAACAGGCTCCGTATCCACCAACGTGGAAGCGCAGTTGCGCAATCTGGGCGTCCCTGCTGACGGGATCACGCGGATCGACGGACCCAACCGTTTTGCCGTTTCCGCTTCCGTTGCGGAACAAGTGGTGAGCGGGACGCCTACCAACACCGCCATCATCGCCAGCGGGCTGACGTTCCCCGATGCGCTGTCCGCCTCCAGCATTGCGGCACAAAAAGGAATGCCCATCCTGCTGGTGGGTACCAACAGCGTGCCTGACCAGATCATGCAGTTCCTGAACAATCATCCGGAGATCAACCAGTTCGTCATCGTGGGCGGTCCGGCCACCGTTTCCGATGCGGTGAAAGCGCAATTGGAGACCAAAGGAACAGTAACCCGCATCAGCGGTGCCAACCGCTTCGAAGTGGGCGTCAACTTGGCGAAGTATTTCAATATGAGCGCTTCCTCTCTCGTCTTTGCGCGCGGGGATCAGAACTTCTTCGCGGACGCTCTGTCTGGGGGGCCACTCGCTGGTTTGACTGGTTCGCCAATCCTGTTGACCACACCCACCAAACTGCCGGTGGAAGTGGAAAACTATCTGTCCGAGAATCGTGGGGCATTCCAAAAAGGGTACATCCTAGGTGGAACAGGTTCTGTCTCCACTGATGTAGCCCAGAAAATCTCCGGTTACATGCAGTGAACGAACACAACCCAGTGGTACATGCCGCTGGGTTGTTTTTTAAGGGAAAAGGGTTCATATGAGGAGATAAACCTTTATCATTGCTTTTGTGTAGTCTATTTTGCTCATGGGAAGTTCAACCTACGATTAACTGGGTTAGGCCAAAATGGGATATCTTTATTTTACCCCACCATACCCGGGATGTGTCGCAGAAACAATAGAGCTTGAGGTAAATTCGGATTTGATTTTGGATTTTGATCATAATGGCCGACTGGTTGGAATCGAGTTTGATGGAAAAACTGCGGATCTTCTATATGAATGGGCTGGGCGGAAACATGTTTTTGAAAAGTGTTTTCACCATGATAAAGGTCACTTTTATAGATTCATGATTGCGCCACTTCCCCATACTGTTGAGTACGTGATTGATCAACATATTGTTTTCCATTTTCAAGATGATGGTTACAAGGGATTTGTAGGAATTGATCTTTATAACATCGATGATTATTCAGAGTCTTATTTGGTTGGCTGATTAACTGACTGAATCCATTTGAAACGAGAACTCAATGGGGGCTGAGCTCCAATCGTGATTATGGTCGAGCCGGATTGTCCATCTGTTTGATCTCATGATGTTTTGTTTTTGAGGCTGTTGACCTTGTTGTCAACAGCCTCAAATATGGAATGTCCCATACTTTTTATTTTGGTAAGAGAAGGTTTTCAATTTCCCGGTGCAGCGCCATCCAATCGGTTGTCCCGCGCAAGGAGAAGCGGTCGCCGCGGGGGTAGGGTACGGAGATCTCACGAATCACCCGCATCGGCTGCCGGCTTAAGACATAAATGCGGTCAGACAGGAGGAGCGCTTCTTCAATGCTATGGGTGATGAAAAGAACCGTTCGCCGTTCCGTTTCCAATACGGATAAGAGCCATTGTTGCATGTGGGTCCGGGTAAGTGCGTCAAGCGCGCCGAACGGTTCATCCAGGCATAAGAGCTCCTGTTTGCTGGCAAGGGCACGGATAAACGCGGCGCGCTGTTGCATGCCGCCGCTCAGTTCATGCGGATAACTGTGGGCCACATGGTCAAGCCCAGCCTTTTTTAACAAACTCTGCACATGCGAAGGATCCAAGTGGCCATTCAGTTCTTGGGCCAATCGGACATTTTGTTCAATCGTGCGCCAGGGAAACAGGGAGGGCTGTTGGGGCATGTAAGCGATATGCCCTCTTTTCCCGTGGATGGGTTTGCCGTCGAGCAAAATTTCTCCCCGTTTCGGCTTGTAAATCCCACCGATGAGATAAAAAAGCGTGCTCTTTCCACTCCCGGAAGGGCCGATCAAAGAGACGAATTCCCCCGGTTTGACCTCGAGTGAGAGGTTTTCTATGATCGGTTGTCGGTCATAGGCAAAAGTCAGCTCTTTCACTTCAAGTTTCACGGCCATCTCCTCCCTTCCTGGTCTGCCAGCGCAAGGTCCAAGCTTCCATAAGGGAGATTGCGGCAAAAAGGAGCAAGCTTAAGCCCGCGATCAACAAGATGGCCACAAAGACCCGATCCGTGCGAAAGGAGGAAGAGGCCAGTTGCATCATCACGCCCAACCCGTCTTTTGCTCCCAGCCATTCCGCAATCACAGCACCCATCACGCTATAGGTGGCCGCAAGTTTGAATCCGGAAAAAAAGGAGGGAAGCGCGGACGGCCATTCCAGTTTAAAAAAGCGTTGCAGGCGCGAAGCTCCCGCCATTTCCATATACATGATCAGTGTCCTGTCCGTTTGCTGAAAACCATCCAGGGTGGACACGGTGATCGGAAAAAAGCAGACCAGGGCCACGACAATCACTTTCGGTTCCATCCCAAAACCCAGCCATAGAATGAGCAGGGGAGCTAGGGCGATCAATGGGATGTTTTGCGATAAGATCAGCAATGGGTATATCAGTTTTTTCAAAAGAGCCGACAAGTGCAAAACGACGGCAGACACCAAACCGATGGCCAGACCCAAGAGCAAACCGCAGATGGCGATCCATGCGGTCGCGAACAAGTTTTCCGGAATGCGTGTCCACTCATGGACCAGAGTCGTGAAGATTCGGGAAGGGGCCGGCAACATCCAAGGGTCAATGGACCATAGACGAACAGCCGCCTCCCACAGAAGCAGGAGGACGGCAAAAAACAGGATGGATGGTCCGTAGTTAAACCGTTTCATCATATTTTTGCGTCAACTCTTTCATGGTGATGCCATCCACATTGTGATAGATTTTCACTTGCGAAAGGATGCTGCGACAGCCCATCTTCACCATTTCTTCATTCATTTTGGCCACGATGGCAAGGAGCTCGGGCAGTTCGCCTTCCATGGTTGTTTCCAGCGGACCGACCCGGTAAGGCACTCCGGCGCTTTGGATGATTTCAATGGCCCGGTCGACATAGGGGATTACACTTTCCCCGCCCGGCGTATGTGGGAGGATTTGAATGCTCAAGAGTGTACTGGCCATCTCATTTTCCTCCTTGGGGCAAGAACTGATTGGTAAATGCTTTACTCGGGTCAAAGTTGCCTTTGAGCAGTTGGTGCTTCTTCATCCAGTTGGCGTACCTGGCCCATACTTCTTGTTTTTGCAGCCCCCAAACCGGCGCATCCGCTTGATAACGCGGGCTCAACCATTCTTGGCTTTTCTTTACCAGCTTCGGATCAAGGTCAGGAACCGCTTTGGAAAGAATGGAAGCAGCATCGTCAGGGTGGGCGATGGCATACTGATATCCTTTGCTCACAGCGCGCATAAACGCTTTGACTGTTTGCGGGTCCTGCTTGATCTCTTTTTCGCTGGTGATCAACACCGGGGTATAGTAATCCAGATCTTTGGAGTAATCAGTGAGATAAATGATGTTCAGCTTCATGCCGCGAAGTTCAGCTTCGATTCCAGTCCAACCATAATAAATCCATGCAAAATCCACATTGCGTTTAACGATCGAAAAGAAATCCGCATTCCCTGTGTTAATGATTTTTACCTTGTTGGGATCCGCATGATCCCCTTCCATCAGCGACGTGATCATTTGCTTTTCAATCGGGGAACCCCAACCGCCGTAGGTTTTGCCCTCAAAATCCCTGGGGCGCTTAATGTTTTTGTTTGCGGGTGAAGCGAATCCCGAAGTGTTATGTTGGATGACTGCTGCGATGGAGACGATGGGTATCCCTTGGGTACGTGCTTCGGTGACATTTTCTTGGTAGCTGACGCCAAACTGGGCACGCCCAGAAGCGACCATTTGTTCGGCGCCGCTTTGTCCTGGCTGAATAATATCCACATCCAACCCTTCTTGCTTAAAGTAACCTTTTTCTTTCGCCACATAAAGGCCGGTATGGTTGGTGTTGGGGGTCCAGTCCAGAACAAGCGTCACTTTTTTCAACCCTTTTTCTGATGAATCGGTCCCCGGCGCACTGCAAGCAGTGGCCACGACCAGCAAGAGAGCCAAGCTCAAAAGCCATCCGATTCGTTTCATTGATAGATTCCACCTTTCAAAAAGAAATCGATCCATAAAAAAAGCGCCTTCCTGATCCGGAGGCGCTGATATGCACAGAAAGCGAACGATTTTCGATCCTTTCCCTACGCCGGAATTACCCGGATCAGGTTCCTAGGGTCAGTGTATCGGTACACTTTCTCAGCCGGCCATTATCCAGCTCCCCTCGAATATTCGATTGGTTCGGGCTTCATTATACGAAAGGACATCGTTTTTGTCCATAAGAGGGAGGTTGTGGAAAGATAAGGAGTGCTTTTTTCTCGGATTGGTACGTTCAGATTGCGTATCAAAAAAGCCCCCAAAAAGGGGGCAATCTAAGATCGAAATAGAACGGTTGAAACGATTACTCGGGAATTTCCAGCAGGATTTTCCCGAACTGATCTCCTGCTTGCATCCGCTTCAGTGCTTCACTCGCCTGCTCCAACGGGAACGACCGATCGATCACCGGCCGGATTTCGTGCTTTTTGAAAAAGGACAGCATCTGTTCAAACTCCTCGGCATTCCCCATGGTGCTGCCGAGAATATCCAGTTGCTTTAGGAAGATCAGTGGCATGACCAGATTGGGGACCGGTCCGCGGGTTGCTCCAAAAGTGACAATGCGTCCGCCCGGCTTGGCAATGCGGATGAGTTGGGTAAAGGTGTCCCCACCAACGCTGTCCACGCACAGATCGGCCTGTCCCTCCATACGATCTTGTAGTTCCTTCACCCACTTCTCCGAGTTGACATTCACCCCACCGGCTGCCCCCAGCTGAAGGGCACGTTCGATTTTTTCGTCGCTACGTGAGGAAACAAACACCCGAGCTCCGGTTGCTACAGCGATTTGGAGCAAGAAGGTGGCAACACCGCCGCCGATTCCCGGAATAAATACCGTCTCGCCCGGCTGAAGCCGCCCGCGGGTAATGAGCGCTCGGTAAGCAGTCAGTGCTGCCAACGGGAGAGCTGCGGCCTCTTCCCAAGAGAGGTATTCAGGCTTTGGAAACACATTCTCCGCAGGCACTTTTACCAACTGCGCATAGGTTCCGTCAGTAGGCACTCCCAAGATCTGAAAATCCGGCCCCTGGACCCTCGGATTGTCTCCCCAGTTCAAAGTAGGATTGATCACTACTTCGCTGCCGACGGCGATGCTGTCTACTCCTTCTCCGACGGCGACCACAATGCCCGCACCATCGGAACCGGGGATCGCTGGGATTCGAATCCCAGGATACTGGTTGATGGTGATGAAATAATCCCTTCGGTTGAGTGCCGCGGCTTTCAGACGAACGACTACCTCGCCCCGACCAGGCGTCGGATCCGGTACCTCCTCATATCGCAGTTGTTCCGGACCGCCGAATTCTCTGAGAACAATTGCTTTCATCCTTGTCTCCCTCCATTTCTGGAATCAATATTACCTGTGATAAGGGAACGTTCGTTCCATGTCCCGTCCCCATTCTTGGCTACCCTCATTGTCTCACAACTCGTCTATATGGTCAGTATGGAAACGTTGACTTTTATATTGACTTTTGAAACCGAAATGAAGCCAGATTTTCGGCAACACTAGGAAATCCATCGCAAGGTCTTTTATCCCCATAGATTTAGCCCCTATTATACGATCGCACAGTTAGTCATGAGATGTTGATGAAGGGGAATGAATGGTAGGGATTTATTCATGCTGCCCCGTTTATGTATTCAGTCATTCCAATAATGGACCATGGTTTCACCTTTTTAGTCTAGTTGATTTGGATTCACATCCACAATTTTCGACCATCCTTCCTTGTAAGTGGGATATTCCATTTTCTCCGCCATTTGGTCAATCACGTATTCTGGGACCACTCTTTCACGTTCCCGATTGCGTCTTTTACACTCATCAACGGGAGTATGGATGACATGGATTTCTTTTTCATACCCCCGAAACAGATTGATCACTTGAAGTCTCCTATGTGCTTCAAGATGGGTGGAATCAATGACCACATCATAACCGCGTTCCAAATATTCCTTCGCTCTTCTGTAAAGGGTATCAAACACTAACTTATTATTTCCCTGAAACTGAACATCGTTGAATAACTCCTTTCTGATCGTATCACTGGATAATACCACACCGTGGTCGAATTGGTTGGCATAAGTACTTTTCCCTGAGCCAGGAAGGCCCATCAGTATGATTAATTTGGACATGTTATCCCTCCCTGATAAGGACTCAATGGTTATCATCTCCACAAATGGAACGCTTCCATACCTGGCCAACAACTGCAATGGGCTTGGCTGGGATCATCAGTGACATGCCATGAACCAACATCAATCAAAAGCGTTATTGGAGCTTGGCGCCATCGTGGAATCACCGATTTTTATCCCTTACATGACGGGAAGAAAAAATCTGCTCAATCTGGCCCGATCGCATACCAACCTTCCGGAGGGGGAAGAAGCGCCGGGTGGAGGAAGTGTTGCAGACGGTCGGATTGATGGGAACCGCCGATCAGAAAGTGAAAACCTACTCTCTGGGGATGAAACAGCGATTGGGGATCGCACAAGCGCTATTGGGGAACCAAAAGGTCGTCATCCTGGATGAGCCGGCCAACGGGCTCGATCCGATGGGAATAAGGGAATTGCGTGAGCTGATCATCCGTCTTCGTGATCAAAAGGGGCTGACGTTTTTCATATCCAGTCACCTGCTTGATGAATTGGAACAAATGTGCAACCGGTTGGTAGTAGTCCGCAAAGGGCGTTTGGTTTGGCAGGGAAGGATGGAGGATTTGTCTGGAAACGATGGGTGGGTGTATACGGTATCTAAAGCGGACCAGGCATTGGCAGTTTTGTCGGGGAAAGTGGCGGTGAAACAATTGTCACCCAACCGTTTGGAGGTACAGGTCGGAGAAAATAAAATTGACGAGATCAACCGGTTGCTGATGCAACACAATGTGCGGGTATTGGGAATCGAAAAGAAACAGAAGAAATTAGAAGATTTGTTTATCGAGTGGGTGTCGTCATGATTCGGTTGTGGATCAGTGAGTGGGAACGTTTATGGAGCAGACGGATCACTTGGATCCTTTTCTTTTCGATTCCGTTGGTATTGTGGGTGACAGGAAAGTATTACTTGGAGAAGAATGCGCATCTTTCTCCCTTCAGCCCCGAGTTCACCGTGATGGACAATTTTCCCACCATGGCCTTGGCTGAGCAGTTGATCACCTTTTTTAACCTGATTGTGTTGATGTTGTTGGTCTTTTCGATCACCGAAGAGTACAGGACCGGACAGCTTCGATTGATCATGTTGCGTGCCTATTCCTTTCGCCAAATCTTTTTCGCCAAATGGTTGACGGTGATGGGAACTGTCGGCCTGTTGCAGGTGGCTTATTTTCTGGAAAGTTATCTGATCGGTGCCTGGATGTTCCCTTTCACTGGTCAGACTCGCCTCTTTCTGCATGTAGGATGGGTTTCCAGCGGGCAAGCCTTTTCCTATCATCTGCGGTATTATATGATCGCCTTTGCGACCCTGGTCGTCATCTCGGCGGTGACGATGTTTTTTGCCGTCATCAGCCGCACGACAACTACGGCCATGAGATTGTCCGTCGGTTTTCTCATGATCTCCATCGCTTATCCCTTTATATTGTTTGTGTTTACAGAAAAAGTCGCCTGAAAGCCCACCGCGCCCATAGGAAATATCCTTGGGGTATTTCAATCGTGGGATGAAAGGCGGCGTTGCTCGGTGCCTTCTGAAAAGGGCGCTTAGAGCAACATTTTTTGTTTTTAGTTGTTGCAGTATTTATAAAATACTGATAAAACTAAAACCATGGGACAAGCATACAGGAGGACGAAAAAGACATCTGATTCACTACCACTTTGTTTTCTGCCCACGTTATCGCAGAAAAGTGTTGATAAACCAAGTGGAAGAGCAATTTAAACAGTTGGTGAAAGACATTTGTCAGGAAAACGGTTGGGATATCCTTGCCATGGAAGTGATGCCGGATCACTGTCATCTGTTTTTAAACTCCCTACCCAGTGATTCGCCATCTGACATCATGGCAAAATTGAAAGGGGTGACTTCTGGAAAACTGAGGCAAGAATTCAATCACTTGTCTCATTTGCCAAGCTTGTGGACACGCTCATTCTTTGTTAGTACGGCTGGAAACGTTTCAAGTGAAACGATCCGGCGATATGTGGAAGAACAAAAGAAAAGGGGGTGAATGGATGCCCACCATCACACTCAAGTTGGAACTGTATCAACCAACCAAATTCAAACAAGCCATGTATGAACGAATGACGCAAATCAACACGGAGTTTGCAAACTGGCTCCTGCTTCATCCCAACGTGAACAAGGCGACCAGCAAGATTTTCAAGGAGTTTTCTGACGAGAAGTTCCCGTCTGCAATCATTAACCAAACGATTCGGGATGTGAAATCGCAGAAGAAACACCAACAAGCTCGGGTATTCAGGAAGATGTGGTGTTCGTTCAACAATCAGAACCTAAAAGTCGAGAAAAATGGTGACTTCTACACGGTGTCATTTCCTATGCTGGAGAAGCGCATCGGTGTGCCGGTAGTGGCTCGGCCATATCATCAACAATGGCTGG